>VSDC01000012.1:0-17379 GCA_047459275.1 Gemmatimonadota bacterium | reverse complement strand
CGTAATCAAATCGTTACGTTCCGGTGACGCGGTCTTGACCCTCGGTGCCTACTCCTGTCGGTGGGCGTTGCGGACGGGCCCCCGGGTGGTGCGGAGCAATCGACCCCGGAACGGGTAGGAGGCACGTATGAGCGCGACTACGGCGAAGGCGGTGCCGGCGCCGCGAATCCTGGTCGTCGAGGACGAGCGGGACATCGCCGCGCTGGTCGCGTACCACCTCACCAAGGAAGGCTACCAGGTCCGGACCGCGGCCGGCGGTGCGGAGGCCCTCGATGCGGTCGCCGAAGAGCGGCCGGACCTCGTGGTCCTCGACGTCATGCTCCCAGGGTATTCCGGGCTCGACGTGCTGCGCGAGATCCGGCGCCGGCCGGACCTGGCGGACCTGCCGGTCGTCATGCTCACGGCGCGTCGTGAGGAGATCGATCGGATCACGGGGCTCGAGCTCGGCGCCGACGACTACGTCACCAAGCCGTTCAGTCCGCAGGAGCTGGTCCTCAGGATCCGCGCCGTGCTGCGGCGCGCACAGTCGCCGCCGGTGACCGGGGCGAGCCGTATCCTGCGCGGAGGGCCGATCGTCGTGGACCTGAACGCGATGCGCGTCGAAGTCGACGGCACGGAGGTCCAGCTCACGCCGACGGAGTATCGGTTGCTCGTGTCGCTCATGGAGCGACGCGGCCGGGTACAGAGCCGGGAGCAGCTCCTGAGCGTGGCGTGGGACATCCACGTCCGGATCGAGACGCGCACGGTCGACATGCACGTCCAGCGGCTGCGCAGTAAATTGGGGTCTGCCGGCCACTTCATCGAAACGGTGCGCGGCTTCGGCTACCGGTTCAAGGATCGCGACCAGGGCGCTTGATGCAGAAGTCGCTGCGGCTTCGCTCGCTCTTCCTCCTGTGCGGACTGGTGGCCGCCGGTTTCGCGGCCGTCGTCCTGTACGGCGTCAGCCGCGTCGCACTCGAGGCCGCGCTGGACGAAGGCACCGGGCCCGACCCCGGCCTGGTCGCCATCGAGGCCCTGGGCGGAGCGTTCTTCGCAGGAATCGTCGCCGTCTTGTTCCTGGTCGTCCCCGTCAGTCTGTGGATCGGCGGGATCGCGCGGAGGCCGCTCGCCGAGCTCCGCGCCGCCCTGGCCGCTAGACAGCCGCTCCCCTGGCCCGGCGGTCCCCTCGTCGAGGCGAACGCCCTCGCCGCCATCCTTGCCCGCCTCCGCGAAGACCACCAGCGCGAGATCGGCCCGCTCCTCGAGGAACGCGAAGAGCTCGCCTACCTGATCGACAGCGTGGGCGAGGGAATCCTGCAGGTCGACGCCGAGGGGCGGATCGTGCGCGCCAATCGCACCGCCCGCGAGATGCTCTCGCTGCCGGACCGGATCGAGAACCGGCCGCTCTCGACGCTGGTCCGCCACGGCGAGTTGCTCGGCCTCCTGGACGGCGCACTGCGCGGCGTTCCCGTCGAGCCGATCGAGCTGGCGATCGATGACCGCCTTATCCTGGTCGTGGCCCACCGGCTCGCGGGGCGCGCCTTGCCCGGCGCCGTCGCGATCCTGGTGGACCTGACGCAGCTCAGGCGCCTCGAGGTCGTCCGCCGGGATTTCGTCGCCAACGCGAGCCACGAGCTGAAAACGCCGCTCACCTCGATCCGCGGGTACGCCGAGACGCTCCTCGCGGACCGCTCGCTCCCGGAGGAGCTGCGCCAGGACTTTCTAAGGACGATCCACGACAACGCCGCACGGCTCCACCGCCTCGTCGAGGACTTGCTGGACCTCTCGCGCCTGGAATCCGGGGGCTGGCGCCCCGACCTCCGCTCCGTCGACGTGGCCGAGGTCGCGACCGAGGTCTGGGACGGCCTGCGCCACATCGGCGAGAGCAAGTCGATCGCCTTCTCGATCGATGCGGGCAGCCGCCCGGCCGCGCTCGCCGACCCCATCGCCGTGAGGCAGATCCTGGCAAACCTCATCGACAACGCGATCCGTTACACGCCCGACGGCGGTCGCATCACGGTGCGCGTCTCGGAGGCCTCCGGCCCTGTCCGACGCACGCCGATCGCCTCGAGTCCCCCACGGGAGCCCCAGCCAAGGCCGGCCGACGACGCGCGCTGGATCGTGGTCGAGGTCGCCGATACCGGCGTCGGCATTCCCCGCGACGCCCTCCCTCGCGTCTTCGAGCGGTTCTACCGCGTGGACCCGTCCCGATCCCGGGACGGCGGCGGCACCGGGCTCGGCCTCGCCATCGTCAAGCACCTCGTCGGCGGAATGGGCGGCGACGTCGTCGCAGAGAGCGAGCTCGGCAGAGGGAGCACGTTCCGCTTCTGGCTCCCCGCCGCGGCGCCGACGCCAAACGAGCCGGTGCCCGCAGCCGCTGCGCACACGCCTTCACCCGCCTGAGGATCCGGGCTGGCCACGCGCGGCTTGGCCTCACAGATGCCCGCGCCCGCCTGAGCCTCGCGGCCACCCGCACCCGTCCGAGCCTCGTCGAGCGATTTGCAAAGTCGTTACACGGCCGTGACGGGCTGTCGACGACGGTTGTACATTCGTCGTAAGCGTGTATGTCTTGCACGTGATGTTTCTTTGATCGTTCGATCGGACGGTGTGACGGTGCACGGACGGGTTGGCGGTGTCGCCATTGCTCTCGCATTGCTCGTCGCGGCGCCTCGAGCAGCGGCCGCGCAGACCATACAGGCGGGCGAGCTCACGTTGCGCTTCGTGGCGCGCGTCCAAACCCAGTTCAACACGACTTCCATCGACGACGACGAGATCGGCAGGCCCATCGCCTGGTCCACCTTCGAGACTCGTCGGATGCGGTTCGGCTTCGAGGCCCGGTACGGCGACTGGCTCACGGCCGTGATCGAGCCGGACTTCGCCCTCGGCGACCTCGCCCTCAAGGACGCGTGGATCAACTGGGCGTTCGACCCTGCGTTCGAGGTCCGCTTCGGGCAGTTCAAGAAGCCGTTCAGCCGGATCGAGCTGGTCAGCTCCGCCCAGACCATCCCGATCGAGCGTGGCGTGCGCATCCGGGGGCTGGACGACCTGGGCCGCGTCCTCATCGCGCCGGACGACCGGCCGATCTTCGCCGACCTGGACGACGCCCCGGTCTTCGGCGACGAGTACACGCTCCTCGACAACCTCGGGTATGTAGGCCGCGACTTGGGGATCGCCGTCCACGGGGAGTTCGGCGGCCGTTTAGGTTACGCGCTGGGCGTCTTCAACGGCGAGGGCGCGGATCGGCTCGATGTGGCGGACGGCAAATCCGTGGCGGGTCGGGTGGCCCTCGTGCCCGATCTATCCGCGCCGTTCTCCCTTGCCGCAGGCTTCAGCTACCGGGAAACGCGGATCGGCGAAGGAACTGGCTTCGGCCGCGAGGTGGGCGGCACCGCGTACGAGATCGACGCCGAGTGGGGTGCGTTCCGCCGCCCCGGCCCTCACGTCATCTTCGAGGCTGCGTTGGGTGACAACTTCGCGAACCCCGAGACCTCGTTCCTCGGCACCCAGGCGTGGCTCTCCTACTTCCACCCCCTCACCGGCCAGCGGGTCGAGGGGCTCGAGCCGCTCCTGCGCGTGAGCTGGGCCGATCCCAACACCGGCCGCGACGGAGACCACGGCTTCCTCCTCACCCCCGGCTTCAACGTCTACTTCTCGGGCCGCAACCGAATCATGGTGAACTGGGACGTGTTCTTCCTCGGGCTCGGCGGCGTCGACTCGGAGCACGCCTTCCGGGTCCAGGGGCAGGTCGCGTTCTGAGGCGGCGGCGCGACCCGGCCGTTGGGCGTTGGGCGCTAGGCCGTGGCTGACAACTGGTCCGGCATCGGCTGCAGCGTCATCGGATTCGCATCCGCCAGATGTCGATGAACGGTACGCCGTCGTCGTCGGCTCTATAGCTCGCGATCATCTCGTCGCTGAGGAATGCGACGACGAACTGCGGGACGCGTTGCGACATGACCAGCCGCCCGGTCCGCGGATCGATCACCTCGAGCATCGTATCCAGCAGGCGCGAGTGATCGGCGATATAGTACGACCCCTCCGGACCGTTCTCCATTTTTCCGATCCCCGCCTTCCAATTCGTATCGGCAACCCACACGGCCACCCAGAGACGGCCTGCACGGTCCTCGTGAATCTCGCCCAGCGCCGGGTAGGGTTCATTCTCCGGCGAGATCGGATGCTCTTCCGGGAACGGCGGGAACCAGTCGACCACCCGGTAGAAGCCGGACTTCTTCATCCCATCCAGCCCCCACCGTTCGATGAGATACTGTGCTTTGTACGCCGACCAGACGCTTCCATCCCGCGAAGGCGCAATACGCCGCTCCTGCTGGTACAGGGAGCGCATGTCCGCAGGGGTCACGGGGTTCTCGCTCCCGAAGGAGACGACCGAATCCCGGACCCCGGCGAATCGGTGGAGCGGGTGCCCGATTCTGTCGGGCGTCATGATCCTCGCGCTTACGACGATCTCGCCGCTCGATGTCGACGCTGCTTCTATGACGCTTCCCGGGAAGGGCCGCATTCGAACGACGCTCCAATCGGGTCCGAGCACCGTGTAGCGACGCGTTCCGCCATCGAACACGTGCAACGTGTCGCCGGGACCGATGTGCACGCTTGCGATGTTGCGATACTCACCCGGTCCCTCGCCCCGACGCCCAATGATGCCCCGGAACTTCCCATTGGGCTCGTAGACGAGGATCTGGTAATTCTGAAGGTGGTCCGCGACGTAGTACCGCCCTTTGCTGTCGACGGCGATGGAGGCGACCGGCCCGCTCAGCGCGCCCGGGCCATCGACGCTCCCGAGGGTGGCGACGAGCTCGAGATCGATCGAACACCGCTCGCACACCGGCTCCGGAGCGATACGCATATCGCCCTGCGCATACCCGATCGCGGGCAAGGTTCCGACGAGCAGACAAGCAACAGCCCTCGACCACATGCACTCCTCCGCGTACGAGGCGCATCGATGCGCGTTGGCATTCACGTTAGGGAACGTGTGCCCTGAGTCGCCGGGGGCGCTCACCCGCCAGCGAGTGCCGGCTTTCCGCCGTGACAGAATCGTTACCACGCCGTGACTGCCGGTTCACAGCGGTTTGCCAATCTACCACCGTGAGCGACCCGAGGAGAGGGACATGGCCGACAAGTCGAGGCGGGTGAAGCTGGCGCGGTCGGGTGGGGATGCCCCGCCCCCGATCAGAAATCTCAAAAGAATCTTTTCCACAGCCCTGGTCGCAAGTCTTGCAACAGTCTTGGCAATCCTCGTCCTCACTTCTTGCGGCGACCGTGGCGCCTCCGCGGCCGGCGGCTTGAGCGGCTCCATCGAGATCGACGGCTCGAGCACCGTGTATCCGATCACCGAAGCGGTCGCCGAGGAATTCATGCTGGCGACCGGGCGCGGGGTACAGGTCACGGTGGGCGTGTCCGGCACGGGCGGAGGCTTCAAGCGGTTCTGCGCCGGAGAAACGGCGATCAGCAACGCGTCGCGGCCGATCAAGGCGACCGAGCGCGAGGCGTGCGAGGCCGCCGGCGTCCGCTATCTGGAGCTGCCGGTCGCGTACGACGGGATCGCGGTCGTCGCGAACCCGTCCAACGACTTTGTCGAGTGCCTTACGGTCGAGGAGCTGCGCCGGATCTGGCAGCCCGGGAGCCTCGTGCGGCGCTGGTCGGACGTTCGGCCGGGTTGGCCGGCCACGGAGATCCGCCTGTACGGTCCGGGCACCGACTCCGGCACCTTCGACTACTTCACGGGCGAGGTGGTCGGGGAGGAAGGGGCGAGCCGGCCCGATTACACGGCGAGCGAGAACGACAACGTGCTCGTCCAGGGCGTGAGCGGCGACCCGGGCGCGCTCGGCTACTTCGGGTTCGCCTACTACGAGGAGAGCGCGGACCAGCTCAAGCTCCTCGGCGTGGACAACGGCGAGGGTTGCGTCCAGCCGACCGTGGATGCGATCCGGACGGGCCGCTACGCGCCGCTCTCGCGGCAGGTCTTCATCTACGTGAACGAGGCCGCGCTGGCGCGCCCCGAGGTCGCGGCCTTCGTGCGGTTCTACCTCGAGCACGCCGGCGTACTTGCCCGCGAGGTCGGCTACGTGCCGCTGGAGCCGTCGATGTACAGGGATGGCCTCCAGAAGGTCGAACGGGCCCCGGCGCCGGCGACGAGCTGAGGCGTCGGCGGAGGACGACCGGAGATGATCGTCGCGGGAGAGGGAAGGGGCGCGGCCGTGGATCGCGTGGAGCCCGGGCACGATCCGAGTGGCGGTTCCAGACCAACGGCGGCGGGCGCGGCCACCCGGCCGCTCCCCCAGTCGCCGGCCACGGCGGCTGCGGGCTTCGGGGCAGCCCCGCCGGAGCGGCCAGACATCGCGGTGACGCTGCGCGGGCGGGGTCGGAGCCGGATCGAGGAGCGCATGGTCGTTGCGGCGCTCTTCCTCTGCACGGCCGTCTCGGTGCTCACGACGGTGGGGATCGTGGTCGTCCTCGTGCGGGAGGCGGCCGGCTTCTTCCTCGAGGTCTCGCCGATCGAGTTCTTCACCGGCACGCGCTGGACTCCTCTCTTCCGTCCGCAGAGCTTCGGCGTGCTCCCGCTCCTGGCCGGCTCGTTCCTCGTTGCGATCGGCGCCGCGGTGATCGCGCTCCCCGTCGGCCTCGCGAGCGCCATCTACCTGAGCGAGTACGCGCCGGCGCGGGTGCGGCGGATAGTGAAGCCGGCGCTCGAGATCCTGGCTGGGATCCCGACCGTCGTCTACGGCTACTTCGCCCTCACCTTCATCACGCCGCTCCTGCGCGAGATCTGGCCGCAGACGAACGTCTTCAACGCCGCGAGCGCGAGCATCGTCGTCGGGATCATGATCATCCCCATGGTCTCGTCGCTCTCCGAGGACGCAATGAGTGCCGTGCCGCGGTCGCTGCGGGAGGGCGCCTACGCGCTCGGCGCGACGAAGTTCGAGGTCGCGACCCGGACCGTGGTGCCTGCCGCGCTCTCCGGGATCATCGCCTCATTCCTGCTCGCGCTCTCGCGCGCGATCGGCGAGACGATGGCCGTCGCCATCGCCGCGGGCTCGACGCCGAACCTCACGTTGAACCCTCTTGAGAGCATCCAGACCATGACCGCGTACATCGTCCAGATCAGCCTGGGCGAGGCGCCGTACGGGTCGATCGAGTACAGGACCATCTTCGCCGTCGGGCTCACCCTGTTCCTCATCACGCTCCTCATGAACCTGGTGAGCGCGGCGGTGCTCAAGCGGTTCCGGGAGGTGTACGAATGAAGCGGCCGGCGACCGGCGCGAACCGGGGCGTCGGCGGTGTCAGCGGTGGTGCCGCCGGTGTCGGGCGAGGCGGCGCCGCGCCGGGAAACTTCCGGCCCCGCCTACGCTACCGGCGCACCCTCGGCTTCGTGTTCGCCGCCGCATGCTTCGCGGCCACGCTGGTCGGGCTCATCTCGCTCGCGGTGCTCCTGGTCGACGTCTGGGGCGACGGCGCGGATGCGCTCTCCTGGCGTTTCATCACCTCGTTCCCATCGCGCATCGCCTCGCGGGCCGGGATCCTCCCCGCGCTCGTCGGCTCGCTCTGGGTCCTGGTTCTGACCGCCGTCTTCTCTTTCCCGATCGGCGTCGGGACCGCGATCTGGCTCGAAGAGTACGCGCCGCGCAACCGCCTGACGCGGCTGATCCAGATCAACATCTCGAACCTGGCCGGGGTGCCGTCGATCGTCTACGGGATCCTCGGCCTCGCCGTCTTCGTGCGCGCCGTGGCGCTGGGGCGGAGCGTGATCTCGGGGTCGCTCACACTCACGCTCCTGATCCTGCCGGTCATCATCATCGCGGCCCAGGAGGCGATCCGGGCGGTCCCCAACTCGATCCGCATGGGCGCCCTCGCCCTGGGGGCCACGCGCTGGCAGACGATCCGCCACCAGGTGCTGCCGATCGCCATGCCGGGGATCCTCACGGGGACGATCCTCGCGCTCTCCCGGGCGGTGGGCGAAGCCGCGCCGCTGCTCCTCGTCGGCGCCGTCGCCTTCGTGCCGTTCCTCCCCAAGAGCCCGACGGACTCGTTCACCGTTCTTCCGATCCAGATCTACAACTGGATCTCCCGGCCCCAGGGCGAGTTCCACGCCCTCGCCGCGGCCGGAATCATCGTCCTGCTCGTCGTTCTCCTGGTCCTCAACGCCGCGGCGATCCTGCTGCGTAACCGATACAGCAAGAGGCTGCAGTAATGGCCACCGCGATCGATGTGCCGCCGGGGCAGGCGGTCTTGGAAGCCGAGAATTTGTCCGTGTACTATGGGTCTTCGGCCGCCATCCGGAACATCTCGATCCGGATCCCCGAGAACCGCGTCGTCGCCTTCATCGGCCCCTCGGGGTGCGGGAAGAGCACGCTGCTCCGCTGCTTCAACCGGATGAACGACCTGGTCCCCGGCGCGCGGATCGAGGGCGCGGTCCGCTACCGCGGGGCGGACCTGTACGCGCCCGGCGTGGACCCCGTCGAGGTCCGGCGTCGCATCGGGATGGTCTTCCAGAGGCCGAATCCGTTCCCGAAGTCGATCTACGAAAACGTCGCTTTCGGGCCGCGCATCAACGGCTACCGGGGAGACCTGGACGCCCTCGTCGAGCGCTCGTTGCGCCAGGCGGCGCTCTGGGACGAGGTCAGCGACCGCCTCCACGAGAGCGCTCTCGCGCTTTCCGGCGGGCAGCAGCAGCGCCTCTGCATCGCGCGCGCCCTCGCCGTGGAGCCCGACGTCCTGCTCATGGACGAGCCCGCGTCCGCGCTCGACCCGATCGCGACCCAGAAGATCGAGGACCTTATCTACGAGCTGAAGAAGTCGTACACGGTCATCATCGTCACGCACAGCATGCAGCAGGCGGCCCGCGTCTCGGATTACACGGCGTTCCTCTACATGGGCGAGCTGATCGAGTACGGCCCGACGGATCTGATCTTCACGAATCCGCGCGTGGAGCGCACCGAGGCGTACATCACGGGGAGGTTCGGATGAAGCCCCAGCGGCACTTCGAGGAGGAACTCGACAAGCTCAAGTCGCTCCTCGTGCGGATGGCGGGCATGGCCGAGGAGGCGGTGCGCCTGGCCGTCGAGGCGCTCCGCGAGCGCAGCGCCGAGAAGGCCGAGCGCGCCATCGCCCTCGACGACGAGATCGACGCCATGGAGCTCGCGATCGACGACCACGCGATCCATCTCCTCGCGCTCCAGCAGCCGCTGGCCAAGGACCTGCGCTTCATCACGATGGCGATGCAGATCGCCAACGACCTCGAGCGCGTGGGCGACCACGCGGTCAACATCGCCCAGGACGTCGGCCACCTGATCGCCGCTCCGATCTTCCCTCCGCTCCCCGAGATCGACGAGATGGTTCGCCTGGCGAGCGAGATGCTCCGGGACGCACTCGATTCGTTCGTGCGCTCCGACAGTGAGCTGGCCCGCCAGGTGGTGCTCCGGGACGACCGGGTCGACGAGCTCAACAACAACGTATTCCGCATCCTGCTCACCCACATGATGGAGGACCCGCGGAAGATCGGCGCGGGGATGGACCTCTTCCTCGTCGCGCGCAACCTCGAGCGGATCGCGGACCTGGCGACGAACGTCGCCGAGGACGTGGTCTATGTCGTGGAGGGGCGCGTGATCAAGCACCACGCCGAGGCGCAGCACGTGGAGAAACGGGCGCCGGAATGAGGGCTCTGGCCCGGCCTGAGGATCGAAGCGCGGCGCCCCGCGGCTCACAATTCGCGGCCCGCTGCGTTGCTTGACAGTGGACGGCCCGCGTCGCATCCTCCCCGGTCGAACTCAGTTTGCGTGCCGCCCAGTACGGAGGGGGAGCGATGGCGCTTCCGGACGAGGCTCCGGTAAGGGCGCGTGGCCGTGAGGCGCCCGGCGCGCTCCCTGCGCCGGCTGCCGTCCCCGAAAGGGGTGTCGACGAGGCGCTCGAGCAGCTCCTCGTCGAGGTCGGTAAAGAGACGAGACCGCATCGGCAGCAAGTCTACGGTGAGTTCCGCGGACTCGTCGCCATCGTGACTGGCGGGGCCACCGGGATCGGTCGCGCGATCGCCCTCGAGTTGGCTCAGCACGGCGTTCACATCGCCTTCAACTACTACGACGACGGCGACGACCGCGTCCGCGAGGAGGCCGAGCGGACGGAGCAGGAGCTCCGGCAGCTCGAGGTCAACGTGTTGCGGCGGGCGTGCGACGTGCGCGACCCGCACGCCGTCGCAGGGTTCGTATCCGAGACCACGGAGCAGCTCGGCGGCCTGCACATCCTCGTCAACAACGCCGGGATCGCGAGGGACCGTGCGCTCTGGCGCATGAGCGACGAGGAGTGGCGCGACGTCATCGACACCAACCTGACGGGCGCGTTCTACATGATCCGCGCAGTCGCGCCGATCATGCGCGCCCAGCAGTACGGGAAGATCGTCAACGTCAGCTCGATCCACGGGCTGCACAGCGAGTTCGGGCTGGCGAACTATGCGGCGTCGAAGGCGGGACTGCTGGCTTTGACGCGTTCCGCGGCGGTCGAGCTCGGACCGTCGAACATCAACGTGAACGCAGTGGCGCCCGGTTACATCCGGACCACGCGCCTGACCGCCGGCGTCCCGGCCGAGGTGCTCGATCGCGCGCGTGAACGCACCGTCCTCGGTCGCCTGGGCGACCCGAAGGACGTGGCCCACGTAGTCGTGTTCCTCTGCTCCGAATACGCCCGCCACCTCACCGGCGTGGTGATCCCGGTCGACGGCGGGCACCTGCTCTAGGGGTTGCACCATGATCGCCGGGCTCCTCCTCGTATCCATCGCTCTGTTCTTCGTGGCGTACAGGGTGTACGGTCGGTGGATCTCCGCCCGCTTCGGGCTCGACGACCGCCGGCTCGTGCCGTCCGAAGCGATGAGGGACGGCATCGACTTCGTGCCGACGCCGGCGCCGGTCGTGCTCGGGCACCACTTCTCGTCGATCGCCGGGGCCGGACCGGTCGTGGGGCCGATCCTGGCCGGCCTCTTCTTCGGCTGGGTGCCGGCCGTGCTCTGGATCGTGCTCGGCTCGATCTTCGTCGGCGGCGTACACGACATCGCGGCGCTCGTCGGCTCGATCCGCCACCGGGCCCGCTCCGTGGCCGAGCTCGCGCGGCAGTACATGAGCCCGATCGCCTTCAAGCTCTGCCTCGCGTTCATCTGGCTCGCCCTGGTCTACGTCGTCGTCGCCTTCGCCGACCTCACCGCGGCCACGTTCATGGACGCGGAGTTCAACGGAGGCGGCGTCGCGATGTCGTCGGGGCTCTTCATCGTCCTCGCCCTGACGTTCGGTCTGGTGGCACGCCGGTCCGAGCTCCCGGTCTGGGCGACGACGGCGATCTTCCTCCCGCTGGTCGCCCTGGCGATCTGGGCCGGCGACGTGACCACGATCCCCGACGGCGTGGTCCCGGCGCTCTTCGGCTCCGAGCGCAACACCTGGAATTTCCTGCTCCTCGTGTACGCCCTCATCGCCAGCGTCACGCCGGTCTGGATCCTCCTCCAGCCGCGTGACTACTTGTCGAGCTACCTGCTCTACTTCGCGGTGATCGGCGGCGCGGCAGGGATCCTGATCGGCGGGCTCACGGGCGCGTTCAGCGCCGGTTGGCCCGCGGTCGTCACGCCCGCCATGGTGCGCGAGGTCGGAAGTATGCCGCTCGGACCGCTCTTCCCGATCCTGTTCATCACGGTCGCCTGCGGGGCCTGCTCCGGCTTCCACAGCATCGTCGCCTCCGGGACGACGGCCAAGCAGCTCCGGTGCGAGACGGATGCGCGGCGGGTGGGCTACGGGGCCATGCTGATCGAGGGCCTGGTCGCGGTGGTGGCCCTCGCGTGCGTGATGCTGCTCCCGTGGAGCGGAGACGCGTTGCGGATGCAGCCGCTCCAGGTCTTCGCCGCCGGGATGGGCACGTTCCTCTCGCGGCTCGGCATCCCGGCGGAGGTGGGCGCCCATTTCGGGCTGCTCGCCCTCTCGACGTTCCTCCTCACCACGCTCGACACCTGCACGCGACTCGGGCGGTACGTGTTCCAGGAGTTCTTCGAGCTCGACAACACCAAGGCCAGCGTGCGCTGGCTGGCGACCTTCGCGACGCTCGCCCTCCCGGCGATCCTGCTGTCGATCACCCTGACCGACGCGGCGGGGAATCCCGTTCCGGCCTGGCGCGCGATCTGGCCCGTCTTCGGCGCGACCAACCAGCTCCTGGCGGGGCTGGCCTTGCTGACCGCGACCGTGTGGCTCAAGCGGACCGGCCGGTCGTACGTCTTCGTCGCGGCGCCCATGGTGTTCATGGTCGCGACGACCATGACCGCGCTCTGGATGCTCGTCGGCGATCATGGGGTCACCCTGGTCGGCGTCATCGCCGCGTTCCTGTTCCTGCTGGGGTGCCTGCTCATCGTGGAGGCCGTGCGGGCGCTGCGCGCCGGCCCCGTCGAGCCGGAGCCGGTCGTCCTGAGGACCGCCATCGCGGCGGACTGATTTCCCCTGGAAGGATGGTGGAATGACGTATCAGTATCTTCGGCTAGAGATCCATCCCCCGATCGCGACGATCTACCTGGATCGTCCGCCGGACAACCTCCTCTCCATCGACATGATGGAGGAGATCAACACGGCGCTCCTGACGATCCGGAGGCAGTCATCGGTCGGGGTTCTGGTACTGCGAGGCAACGACCGCGTCTTCTCGAAGGGGATCGACCTCTCCGAGCACACGCGGGACCGGATCCAGCGGCTTTTCCAGGTCTATGCCCGCATCTTCGAGACGATCCGCCTCATGGACGTGATCGCGGTCGCCGCGGTGGAGGGTGAGGCGCTGGGAGGCGGCTTCGAGCTGTGCCTCGGGTGCAACCTGGTCGTCGCCTCGGAGTCGGCGACCTTCGCTCTCCCGGACATCGCGCACGGCGTCATCCCGCCGATCGCCTGCATCGTCCTGCCGCGCGTGGTGCCGCGGCGCCGCGCCATGGAGTGGATTCTCACCGGGAACCGCATCCCGGTCGAGCTGCTCCACAGCGACGGGCTGGTGAACCGGATCTTCCCCGCGGGCGAGTTCGAGGAGGGGCTCGCCGCGTTCCTGAAGGACCTGACGTCCAAGAGTGCGCCGGTCCTGCAGCTCGCCAAGCGAGCGCAGTCGGAGGCGTACTATGCGACCTACGAGGAGGCCCTGTACAAAGTCCAGAACATCTACCTCAGGGACCTGATGGAGCTGGAGGATGTCCAGGAAGGCGTGCGCGCCTTCCTGGAGGGGCGGGCGGCCGTATGGCATCACCGTTGACCCGAGCCGCCCGCGACGGCGTCCTCGCAACGGCCCTGCTCCTGGTCTTCGCCTGCTCGAGTCGGCAGCCGCCGTCGGCAGACCGGCCCGCGCCGCCCGCGCCTGACCTGTCCGGACGCTCCGTCATGCTGCTCCCGGTCCAGGGCCGTGGCGGCGTGCCGGACGGATTGGACGACGAGCTCGCCTTCTGGCTCGCGGAGCGGGGGCGCAATGTGCATTGGGTGCTTCCGGATGCGATCGACGAGGTGGTCGCCCGCTCGCCGACGCTCGGGATCCGCCCCCGGTCCCTCGAGGTTTCCGTCTTCCATTACGCCGAGGTCCGCAACATCGGAGACCCGCTCTTCGGCGACCTGCGCCGCCTCGGCGCCCTGGTCGACGCGCGCTACGCGATCCTTCCCGTTGCCGCGGGGTACGTCACGCGGGCCGAGGGCGTCCGGGTCGAGATCGCTGCCGCGATCATCGACACCCTGGGCGGGCGCGTCCTCTGGTTCGGCGTGGTCGGCGGCGGGACGGGCGACCAGGCCGACCCCGCGCTCGCTGCCTCCGCCGCGCAGGCGCTGGCTCGAACACTGTTCCCCTAGAACCGAGAGTGTCGTCCGTGATTCGTTCGGGACTATTCGGGATCGCCTCCGCCGCGATCCTTGCGATAGCAGTGCTCGCCGGCTGCGACCGGCTGCTTCCGGCCCGCCTGGTGCTCCCCACCGACGAACAGGCTGCGGAGTTCTACACCAACCACGCCGGCGTCGAGCACGTGGAGGTCAACGGCACCATCGTCGAGGTCCGCGTGCGCCAGCCGGAGTCCCAGCTCGACAGGGGCGGGGTGATCTGGGCCAAGGTCGGCCCGTATATCCACCTCTTCTCGCCCGATACGGAGGCGCTGTTCCAGCGCTACAACGGCGTGGCGGCGGTCCGGGTCACGACGGTCACCGGAGGTGACCGTCAGGTCGCGCGGGCCATGTTGCGCCGCGACGCGCTCAGCGACATCCTGTGGCGGCGCAGCCAGAACATCCTCGGCCGCGCCCTGCAGGGTGGGACCGAACGGCCGCGTCTGCTGGAGGAGCTCGTCGACTGGGGCGAGCAGTTCACGGAATTCGAGTACAACCCGGATTTCACCTCACGCTGACACGAACTCGGTTTCCGGCGCCTGGAATGGTGAACGGTCAACCCGTTCCGACGGTTGACTGACGAGGGAGAGAACATCGCGCATCGAGCAGGGAAGAAGATGGGCAAGGTTGTGACGCTGATCCCGGGCGATGGGATCGGCCCTGAGATTACCGAAGCCACGCTCCGCGTGCTGGACGCCGCGGGTGCAGATATCGAGTGGGACCGGCAGATCGCGGGCGTCACCGCGCTCGAGGCGGCACAGGCACCGCTCCCGGAGGCGACGCTGGAGTCGATCCGGAACACGAAGGTCGCGCTGAAGGGGCCGCTCACCACGCCGGTCGGCGTGGGATTCCGCTCCATCAACGTCGCACTCCGCAAGGAGTTCGACCTCTACGCAAACGTGCGCCCGGCGCTGAGTCTCCTCCCCGGCGGCCGCTACGAGAACATCGACCTGGTGTTGATCCGCGAGAACACCGAGGGGCTGTACGTCGGCGTCGAGCACTACATCGGCATGGGGAACGATCCGAAGGCCGCCGCCGAGTCCGTCATGATCGTGACGCGCTACGGCGCCGAGCGCATCGTCCGCTACGCCTTCGAGTACGCGCTCAAGCACGGCCGTCGCAAGGTGACGCTGGCACACAAGGCCAACATCCTCAAGTTCACCCAGGGACTCTTCCTCGAGATCGGCCGCGAGGTCGCCAAGGAGTACGAGGGGCGCATCGAGTTCGAGGACCGGATCATCGACGCCACGGCCATGCACCTGGTCCTCAATCCCTACCAGTTCGATGTCCTCGTGATGGAGAACATGTTCGGGGACATCCTGAGCGACCTCATGGCCGGCCTGGTCGGCGGCCTCGGGATGGCGCCCGGCGCCAACATCGGCACGAACGCGGCGATCTTCGAGCCGGTCCACGGCTCCGCCCCTGACATCGCCGGGCGCGGCATCGCCAATCCCACGGCTCAGATCCTGGCCGCATGCATGATGCTCGAGCACATCGACCAGCCCGAGACCGCCGCGCGGATCCGCCGCGCCGTCGAGGCGACGCTCCACGAGGGGAAGACGCTCACCCCCGACCTGGGCGGCTCCGCGACCACGATGGAGTACGCGGAGGCGGTGGTCAGGGCGCTGCGGTAGGGTCCCACAGACCCAACCGGCGCGGCCCCCCTCGAGAACCACGGCCTCGCGATCCGGGCGCAGCGCTACGGAGGTCGCGGGTATCCGGCGCCGGGGCGGGACCGACGTGTTCCCTCGTATGCGCCGTCCCCGGGGAGGGCAGGGGACGCACCTTCCCTTGCCCTCCCCACGGGACCGCAGGAGGCAAACCCTCCCTTGCCCTCCCAGACCAATCCCGTATCTTCCCACGGAACTGAACGTTTCCTCTTTCCAGAAGACCGATATCATGGCCAGGTTCCAGGGCGTGGACTATTTCGATATCGACTCGCTCCTCTCCGAAGAGGAGCGGATGGTGCGCGACACCGTACGCGAGTGGGTGGACGACAACCTCCTCCCCATCATCGAAGAGGCGTACATCAATCGGCGCTTCCCGAAGGAGCTGATCCCCCAGATGGCCGAGCTCGGCATCCTCGGCGCCAACCTGCCCGAGGAGTACGGGTGCGCCGGGCTCAACAACGTCGCCTACGGCCTCATCATGCAGGAGCTCGAGCGCGGCGACTCGGGGATCCGCTCCTTCGCCTCCGTCCAGGGCGCCCTCTGCATGTACCCGATCTTCGCCTTCGGGACGGAGGAGCAGAAGCGGAAGTACCTGCCCGCCATGGCGAAGGGCGAGATCATCGGCTGCTTCGGCCTGACGGAGCCGGACTACGGGTCCAACCCCGGCGGGATGATCACCACCGCGCGGAAGACCGATTCGGGCTGGGTCCTGAACGGCGCGAAGATGTGGATCACGAACGGGTCCATGGCCGATATCGCCATCGTCTGGGCGAAGACGGGGGACCTGGACGATCCGAAGTCGATCCGCGGCTTCATCGTCCCGACCGACACGCCCGGCTTCTCCGCGCGTGACCAGAAGGGGAAGCTCTCGCTCCTCGCCTCGGACACGAGCGAGCTGGTCCTGCAAGACGTCGAGGTCGGCGACGACGCGCTCCTCCCTGGAACCTCGGGCCTGAAGAGCGCGCTCATGTGCCTGACGCAGGCGCGGTACGGCATCGCCTGGGGCGCCGTCGGCGCGGCCATGGCGTGCTTCGACGAGGCGCTCCGTTACGCCAAGAACCGCGTCATGTTCGACGGGCCGATCGGCGGCAAGCAGATCCAGCAGATCCGTCTGGCGGACATGCTGACGGGGATCACGCAGGGGCAGCTCCTCTGCCTCCAGCTCGGCCGCCTCAAGGACCAGGGCAAAGTCCGTCCCCAGCAGGTCTCCCTCGCCAAGCGCGCCAACGTCAACATGGCGTGCGAGGTGGCCCGCGAGGCGCGCCGCCTCCTCGGCGCCAACGGGATCCTGGTCGAATACTCGGCCATGCGCCATATGGCGAACCTCGAGTCCGTCTACACCTACGAAGGCACCCACGACATCCACGGACTCATCCTCGGCCAGGACCTCACCGGGATCTCCGCGTTCTGAGGCGGCCGGGGCGCTCGGCGGCGGGGGGCGCCGATCGCTCTCCGCGGGTGGCACGAGCGCGGGTCGCCGGGCATGGGCCTTGCACCTCGGGGGCGGCACTGCCGCCCCCGAAGCGCATCATCGGCCCACGACTGGAGGAGGAGATCATGAAGGCACGCGACCTCATGACCGAAGACCCCGAGTTCGTCACGCCCGACGAGCCCATCACCCGCGCCGCCCAAATCATGCGAGACATCGACGTGGGGCTCGTTCCCGTGGTGGACAGCCCGGAATCCCGTAAGCTGCAGGGCGTCATCACCGATCGCGACATCGCCATCCGCCACGTGGCCGAGGGTCACACGCAGGAGTGCCGCGTGCGCGACGAGATGACCTCGGGCCGCATCGGCACCGTTCGGCCCGACGCCGACGAAGAGGAGGTGATCCGCCTCATGGAGCGGGAGCAGGTCCGTCGCCTCCCGGTCGT
>VSDC01000276.1:0-3877 GCA_047459275.1 Gemmatimonadota bacterium | reverse complement strand
GTCCGCTCCCCCCGGGAATCGAGGTACGGCACCCCGACCAGGAACGCCTGGAAGCGCGTCCCGTCCTTCCTCACCATCCATGGGTTGCCTTCCCAGCGGCTGCCCGCCGCCGTCTCATGCCGCAATTCCTGCAGCAGCCCACGCCCGCCGAGGCCCCGCGCGAAGAGGAACGACGCCTCCCGCCCCAGGCACTCCTCGATGCTGTACCCGAAGATCCGCTGCATGCCCGACGAGTAACGGACGCAGCCCTCGGCGTCGAGGAACAACACGAAATGATCGGGGAAGCTCTCCAGCGCGAGCTGGAGATGGCGGACCTCGCCGGGCAGCGCACGGGATTCCGCCGCGTCCGACAGGAAGACGTGGAGGACGTCGGGCGCCTCATGAGTCCTCGCGGCGACGGCCCGGACCGTGACCGCCAGTCGCGGCCCGTAGCCGCGCTCGAATCGCGCTCTCCACTCGACCTCGCCGCCCCGGAACGCCTCGAGGAAATTGGTCTTGCTCTTCGACCGATCCTCTCGCGCGATCCAGCGCAGGACGGGCACACCCACGAGCTCCGTCCTGGATCGCGCAAGCCGAACGCACGCGGCGCGATTGCAATCCACGACGCGCCCCTGCCGATCCACCGTCAGGATCGGCACCGGCGACGATTCGTAGAGCTGGTGGTACAGGTCGTCCCGGGTCATTGCGTCGTGCTGCAGGGGCCGACCCGGATCGCCTCGATGGGCAGGCCGGCGGGGACACGCACCGCGTATCCGTCCGGGGCCATGAGGAGGAGGGAGTGGCCTTCGGCGAAGAGTGCATCGATGGCGATCTCGAGCTCGCGCAGGTCCTCCGTGCCGAACCGGCTCGGAGCGATCCATCCGCTGAATGTCCCGCCGTACATGACCTCGATCACCACGAACGCGCAATCCGCCGCCCGGCCGGGTTCGACTCCGTGCGCCCCGGCGACCGGAGGCCGGCCCGGCGCCGGGGCCGAGGGCCAGGGGCTGGGCGTCCGCCACCAATCCTCCGCGTACCGGCCGTCGAATCGGTGCAGCGGCACGTACGGCCAGCCCCACGGCCAGTCGTACGGCACATCGATCCGGAGCCACACGCGGTCGCCCGGCCACGCGTGCCTGCCCGGCCATTCCGGGCCCAGACGATACGACCGACCCCGCCGCGGGCCGATCCCGTAGCCCCAACCCCAAAGTGATGCCCGGGGCGCCCAGCCTCGCGACGCGTGGCCCGGTGCCCGGCCCCACAGCGCACCGTGCCCCCGGCCGCAGAGCGCAATCCCGGACCACGCCTCTGACGTGCGATGCCACCACTCCCACGGCGCTCGATACGACCACCCCCACGCCGGTGGCGCGCACACGCCGACCGGCCAGGCCCACCCTGGCGCGCCCTGCACGCCGCCCGCAGCGGCGTCGCCTCGCCGCTGCCGTTCTAGCGCGGCCCGGCGTGCGGCGTGCCGTTCCACCGACGCGCGCGATTCGTCCGGCAGCGGGCTCCCCTGCCGCGCGGCGACCGGATCCGGGGCGGACAACACGAGGGCCATCGCGATGGCGGCGGTCACGCTCCACGGCCGCGGCACGAGGCCCGGGCGCGCCGGCCTCCGCGTCCGCCGCATCGGTTGCGGGCGGCAGCGCCCGCGGACCGAGCCGAGCGGGGCGAGTTTCCAAGTGCCAGGCACCATCGTCCGTCGCCCTCCTTCGCCGTCGAAGGGTCGCCGCCGTTCGCGAGGAACGGTATCCATATACAGTATGGGCACGACGGCGGCCGAAATTCAATCGCGTCGCCCTGCTCCCTTCCCTTGACCCGCTTTCCGACCGGAGACTACGTTGACCCCATGGCCGCGGACCGCCCGGCCGCCCAAGCCATCGCAAGACCAGAAGTTCGGAGAAAGCAAAGATATGCGATTCGGAACCGCCCTCCTCCCCGTCCGCGCCGGAGCCGCGCTGGCAGGCGCCCTCACGCTCGCGGCGATCCTCGCGCCCACGGCGCGAGCGCAGCAGACGACGTCGCCTGCGCGCCCGGTCTTCGTCGACGGGCAGGCGCAGATCGTTCCCGCGTTCGCGGACTCCACCACCTGGATCCGCGAGGAGCTCTGGGTCGAGACGGAGTTCGACACGGACGGCGACGGCCGGCGCGACCGCGTGCACGTGTCCGTCGTCCGGCCGCGGCAGACGGAGACGGAGGGGCTCAAGGTCCCGGTCATCTACGAGTCGAGCCCGTACTACTCCGGCACGGCGGGCGGCACACTGGAGTTCTTCTGGGACGTGCACCAGGAGCTGGGCGCGCCACCCCCGCCGCGAAAGGCGGCCCCGTTCATCGAGCCCCGCATCCGTCCCTACATCTCGAACACGCACGTCGCCGACTGGGTGCCCCGCGGCTTCGCCGTCGTCCATTCCGAGGCGCCGGGGACCGGGCTCTCGCAGGGGTGCCCCACCGTCGGCGGCGCGCCCGAGGCGCTCGCGCCCAAGGCCGTCGTCGACTGGCTCAACGGCCGCGCCCGCGGTTTCACCACCCCGGACGGCGACGAGGAGGTCGTCGCCCACTGGAGCACCGGCAAGGTCGGCATGATCGGCACCTCCTACAACGGCACCCTCGCCGTCGCCGCGGCGAGCACCGGCGTGGAAGGACTCGAGGCGATCATCCCGATCGCGCCCAACAACTCCTACTACCTCTACTACCGGCAGAACGGGCTCATCGTCCACCCCGGCGGCTGGCTGGGCGAGGACATCGACGTCCTCTACGACTTCATCAACAGCGGCAACCCGGAGCGCCGCGCCTACTGCAACGCCACCATCCGCGATGGCGAGATGGCCGCGGGAATGGACCGCATCTCCGGGGACTACAACGACTTCTGGGCCGGACGCGACCTCCTGCGCCAGGTCGACGGGATCCGCGCCGCCACGCTCATGGCCCACGCGTTCAACGACTGGAACGTCAAGCCCGAGCACAGCGTGATCGTGGGCGAGGCCCTCAAGGCGCGTGGCGTGCCGCTCATGTACTACTTCCACCAGGGCGGGCACGGCGGGGCACCGCCCATGGAGCTGATGAACCGCTGGTTCACGCGCTACCTCTACGGCATCGAGAACGGCGTCGAGAACGCCCCCCGCGCCTGGATCGTCCGCGAGGGCCACGACCGGCTCCAGCCCACGCCGTACCCCGACTACCCGCACCCGGACGCGGCGCCGGTCACTCTCCAGCTCCGTGCGGCCGCGCCGGGCGCGGACGGGCTCAACGGCATCGGCGAGCTCGTGCCGTCCGCCACGCCGGGCCAGGGGACCGAGTCCCTCGTCGACGACGTCTCCTTCTCCGGCGCGGAGCTCGCCGCCGCCGAGCGCTCCGGCCACCGGCTCCTGTATGCGACGCCGGTGCTCACCGAGCCGGTCCACATCTCCGGCACGCCGCGCGTGACGATCCGGCTCGCCTCGAGCAAGCCGGCGGCGAACCTCTCCGTGTGGCTCGTCGCCCTGCCGTGGGAGGGCAGCCGCAACATCACGGACGACGTGATCACCCGCGGCTGGGCCGACCCCCAGAACCGCGAGTCGATCCGCGAGAGCGAGCCGCTCGTCCCGGGCCGCTTCTACGAGTTGACCTTCGACCTCCAACCCGACGACCAGGTGATCCCGGCCGGGCAGCGGATCGCGCTCATGATCTTCTCGAGCGACCGGGACTTCACCCTCTGGCCCGAGCCCGGGACCGTGTTGACGGTGGATCTCTCGGGCACCCGGCTGGAGCTGCCGGTCGTGGGAGGCGACGCGGCGCTGAGGCGGGCGTTGGGGATGTAGGGGCCGCCGCCCCCCGCCCCCACCCCGGGGCTTAGGGCTTAGGGGTTAGGGTTTGGGTAGCCCCCCAGCCCCTAAGCCCTAAGCCCTACGCCCTAAGCCCT
>VSDC01000275.1:0-3906 GCA_047459275.1 Gemmatimonadota bacterium | reverse complement strand
GGAACAGCGCGAGGATGAGCGTGCCGCCCACGAGCTCGAGGAAGAGGACCTTGACCGCCCCGTACCTGGGAACCGCGTAGCGGGCGAGGAGCGTGCTCCCCGCGTAGCCCACGGCGGAGAGCAGGCCGCCGAGGATCCCGGCGGCGGTCGTGGAGAGGCCCGCCGCGGCCGCGGGGTCGCCTTCGCTGGTGGTGTGCCCGTTTACGGTGAGGGCGACGCCGATCATGACCACGCCCGCGACCGCCACACGTTTGACGGTCAGCGCCTCGCCGAGGAGCGGCCGGGCGAGGATCGCGACGATCACGGGTGCGGTGTAGAGCAGGGCGACTGCCGGCGCCACGCCGACGCCTGCGATCGCGAACTGGAATGCGACCTCGAACAGCGCCACGAGCGCGCCGCCCACCAGTCCGATGAGGAGGAGGCCACGCCGGTCGATGCGGAACAGGTCGGGGCGGAACAGGCCGTACACCGCGAGGCCGAGGACGGAGAGGAGGATGCGCCAGAACCCGACATCCGTGAGCTGGGCGCCCTCCGCATAGAGGGCGGTGCTGAGGGGGCCCGTCGTGCCCCACAGCGTTCCGGCGGCGACGGCGAAGAAATAGCCGGCGAGCTTGCCCGTTGCGGCGACGTTCGATTGCGTGGTCTGGGTCATGGTCACAGGGCCCGGCCAGGTGGGAACGTTCCGTCTGTCGAGTTCCCGAAGAATAAGCGCCGGGTGCGGTGACGGCAATGAACACGACGACGCCTCCGACGCCCACGTTCGGCGCGTTGGGGCGCGTCGTCCGGCGCGCCCCAACCCCGCGGCCCCGCCGGCCTCAGTGGTCCATGGAGGCGTTGATCTGCCGGGCGGCCTGGAGGTGCGAGGCAATGACGTCGCGCGCCTCGCGCATGTCGGCATGGATGCGGCTGTCGTCGGTCCCCGGGATCAGCGCATTGTCGAGCGTGTTCAGCAGCCACTGGTGCAGGGCGACCTGGTGCTGGATGTACGCCCGGTCGAACTGCATCCCCTCGAGCTGCTGGAGGTTCTGCACCGACTCCTGCGAGTTCGCGATGAGCTGCTGGGTGATCGGGTTGCCCCCGGCCATGCCGTCGCGCCGCATGTGTTCCGCGAGCGCCTGGTTCAGCGCGCTGTGGTCGCTGATCATGCGTTGCGCGAACTGGCGGACCTGTTCGTTCTGGCTCTTCTGCAGAGCGAGCTGCCCTTCCTGGATCTCGGCGTTGTTCGCCGTCGACATGATGGACGCCGCCTCGGCCGTGGTGAGGACGAAACTCTCGCCGGGGGCAGGCTGGACCCGCACCTCGCGCTCGGCCGGGCCGCAGGCGGCAAGCCCGAACGCGGCCGCGGCGAACGCCCACGTCAGGCCGCGCAGGGCAGTGCGGGTGGTCGACTGGTCCATTCTTCCTCCTTGGGTCTGCCTCATCGGGTTCGTGCACGACTCGCCCGGCGCGGTCCGCCGGACCGTCGAGGCGCGGACCGGATGCAATTTCGGTGCGCACCCCGCGCGTGGTCGGCGTTGAAGATCCTTCCCGGGGCGGGTAGATTGGCCGCCCGTCGACCACGTACACGAGCCAGCCCGGTGAGGAAGATCCGTAGATGGGGCAGGACAGATGGGTAGACGCCGCGGCCACCAGCGATGGCGCCGTTGCGTCGCAGCCGCGTGAGGGGCAGACGTTCTCCGGCGATTCGCTTCTGGCCCGATACGCCAGCTTCGTGAAGTTGCCGCACACGCTCTTCGCGCTCCCGTTCGCGGGCGTGGGCGTGATCCTGGCCACTTATGTCCGGCCGGAGATCGTCTCGCTCGGCGAGGTGCTCTGGATCGTGCTCGCGTTCACGGCCGCACGGTTCGCGGCGATGGGGTTCAACCGGATCGTCGACCGGCATTACGACGCGTTGAACCCCCGGACGCGGCAGCGGGAGCTCCCGACGGGGCGGCTCACGCTCGGCCAGGCGACGGCGTCCGTGGTGGTCGCGTCCGTCGTTTTCGTGGTCGCGGCGTTCCAGCTCAATGCGTTGTGCGGCTGGCTCTCGCCCGTGGCGCTGGCGTGGGTGTTCTTCTACTCGTACACGAAGCGCTTCACGGCCCTGGCGCACCTGGCGCTGGGACTGGGACTCGGGATCGCGCCGGTCGGGGCCTACCTCGCGGTCACCGGCGCGTGGAGCGACCCGTGGTGGGGGTTGGTGCTGCTCGCGGCGGCCGTGATGTTGTGGGTGGCCGGATTCGACATCATCTACGCGGTGCAGGACGAGGCGTTCGACCGCGAGCACGGGCTGCATTCCATTCCGGCCAAGCTCGGTGTCCGGCGTGCGCTGGGCGTGGCGCGGCTCTTCCACTTCCTGGCGGTCGTCGGCTTCTTCGTTCCGTACTGGCTCGACGCCTTCCCGGTCGGACGGCTGTACCTCGCCGGCGTCGTCGTGATGGCTCTGCTGCTGCACCTCGCGCACGCGTCGCTGCGGCGCCGTCCGGCCGAAGAGCTGGACTTCCGCCGGATCGACCGCGCCTTCTTCCACACGAACGTGGGCGTCTCGACGAGCTTCTTCGTGCTCACGCTCCTCGACAGGATCTTCCTCCTATGAGCGGTCCCATCGCCGACGCCCCGGTGACCCTCGCGATCACCGGCGCATCGGGCGCGCCGTATGCCGTCCGGCTGCTGGAGGTGCTGAACGGCGCGGGCGTCCCGGTGCGACTGATCATCTCCGAGACCGGCTGGCGGCTGCTGCGGGAAGAGGCGGGGATCGACGGGGAATCGGAGCTTCGGGCGCGGACGGGGGACTGGAGCCGTGTGACGCTCTTCGACGACGCGGACCGCGGCGCCACGCCGGCGTCCGGCTCGGCGCCGTCGCGAGGGATGGTCGTCTGCCCGTGCTCGATGGGGACGCTGGCGAGCATCGCCCAGGGCACGTCGCGCTCGCTCATCGAGCGGTCCGCGGACGTGACGCTGAAGGAGCGTCGGCCGCTCATCCTCGTGCCGCGCGAGACGCCGTACTCGATCATCCACCTGGAGAACATGCTGCGGGTGAGCCGCGCGGGCGCGGTCGTGCTCCCGGCCTCGCCGGGGTTCTACCACAATCCGCGTACGATCGGGGACCTCGTCGACTTCGTGGTCGGACGGATCACGGCCCACCTCGGCCTCGACCTGCGGCTCGGGCCGATTTGGCAGAGTGGCGAAGCCGATTGAGGGGCGCGGGATGCTCATCGGGCTGATCAGCGACACGCACGGGCAGCTCCGACCGCAGGTCTTCGACCGGCTGGAGGGCGTCGATCGGATCTTCCACGCCGGCGACATCGGCTCGCTGGACGTGCTCGCCGAGCTCGAGGCCCTCGCGCCGGTCCAGGCCGTGTGGGGGAACACGGACGGCTTCGATGTACGGGCGCGTGTGCCCGAGATCGTGGAGGCCGAGCTGGAGGGGTGGAGATTCGTCGTCGTCCACGGCCATCAGCTCGGTTCCCCGCGAACCGAGACGCTCCTCGACGCGCACCCGAACGCCGACGTGATCGTGTACGGTCACACGCACCGCCCGGCCGTGGACCGGGTGGGACGCCGGCTGGTGGTGAATCCTGGCGCTGCGGGCCCGGCTCGATTCGGTCTGGCCCCTTCCGTGGCACTCATGACCGTCGAGCGGGCGACGGTCGACGTGCGCATCCTCGAGCTCTGACCCGCTTCGCCCCGTCGCCCGACGGGGCATGGATCTTCCGTCCGCCGCTCGCCGGACCAGGAAGTGGAGACGGCGGATGGAGGCCCCGGACCATCCCTTTTCGGCGGCGACCGCAGGGTTGCTCGCGCTCCTTTTCGTCGCCCTGCTCGTCGCCCGCATGATCACACCGCTCGAGAGACGACTCGTCGTCAGTGCAGCCTTCATGCTGGCCGGCCTGTTCTTCGTGGGCCGTGCGGCGGGCGGCGCCGCGG
>VSDC01000274.1:0-3915 GCA_047459275.1 Gemmatimonadota bacterium | reverse complement strand
CACGCCGACCGACATACCCGCCTCCATCCCTACGCCTCGCGCCCGAACTTCTCGACGATCCGCTGGACCGTGTTCAGGTTCCGCATGGTGTGGGACGCGCCGATCGCCTTCGCCAGATCGCCGGCGGACACGGCGGAGTCGCTCATCCGCCCTCGACGGAGCCAGTAGATCTCCCGCCCATTCACCGGAAAACGGTCGTCGGGAGTCTCCAGTCGGCGGAGCCGGTCGGCGACGTCGTCGCCGACCGGCTCCCGGAGAAATGCCACGTGCGGCGTCCACCCCTCCTCTTCGGGCGTGACCGATTCCGCGAAGCGAACCGCCGTCTCCAGCTCCTCCACCGTTCGAATGAACGTATCCACCGGGAAGCCGAGTGCCCCGGCGAGGTGGCTCTCGAGGGCGGCCTCGAGCTCGGCGGCATCCCGCCCGCCGGCGTCGAAGATCACGTTCCCGCTCGCGATGAACGTCGTGACGCCCCTGAGCCCGAACGCCTCGAACTCCTCGCGCAGACGGTCCATCGTCACGCGGCGGTTGCCGAGATTGATCCCGCGCAGAAACGCGACGTATCGCGACATTGTGCCCCCGGCGGAAACGGTCCCCCGCAGTATGCCCCCCGCCCGGGCCCGGGGCAAGGATTTTCTGTATGCGATGGGATCTGCCTTGCGACCACGTCCCGGCGATGCCGCCCGGTTCGGGCCCCCGCCCCAGCTGGCCACCTCCTCCCGGCGCCGCCGCCCGATCCGGGCGAGCCCCCGACCTACCTCGCGACCGCCTCCGCCTTCGCCAGCACGACCGCCGAATACGGCGCCATCTCCTCGAAGTAGCGGAGGAAGCGCTGCGGCTCGAACGCCTCGTAGGGACGGAGGTTCTGCGCCCAGCGGAACGAGATCGGCTGGAACCACAGCGTCGCCACGACACGGAACGGCCCGCGCTCGCCCTCGACCGCGATCCGGAAGCGCACGCGGTCGGCCCATCCCGTGAAATCCAGATCCTCCAGCGCCCGGCCGTGGACCGCGATCTCCCGAGACGCGCTCCGTTTGTCGAAGCCGCGCGGGGGCAGGCGATTGTCCTTGACGTAGCGGATCGCGCTGGACAGCCCGGTCGTCACCGCGCCGTCCGGCGTGGCCAGGATCGTCTCGTAGATCTGCACCTCGTCCGGCGCGGTGATCTCCTCGTAGTGCGGCTCGTAGAACGCAGGGTCCGCATCGTTGTCGTTCCCGACGATCGAGCCGTCCTGACGGAGCGCGCCTGACTCGAAGACGACGTCGCCCGCGGCGTCGAGCACGACAACGTTCAGCCACACTCGCCGCGAAGGGTACGCGGTCGGGAGCTTGTGGCCGGTCAGGTTCTCGACGCCAACGATGGCCTCGAGCCGGTCTCCCACGACCTCCGCGCGCTCGACCGTAACACGCGCCGTCTCGGTTCGCAGGAATGCGATCGTGCGCTCGATCGCCTCGTCCAGCTCGTGGGGGAGCGCCTCGACGCCCAGCTCGTCCCGGTAGCGGTTCAGCATCCGCAGCACGAAGAAGTTTCCCCCCACGAACCAGTGCCGCGACACCTCCGGCCTCGGCTGGCCCAGCACGCTCGAGATCGGTACGCTGTCCGGGATCGTCCGCATGTGGCAGCTCTGGCAGCCCTGTACGCCCCGGAAGTCGCTCGCCAGCCACTCGAGATAGGGAGTCTGCTCGGGGTGCAAGGCGATGACCCGGTCGTTCTCGTCGTAGACCTCCCGGAAGAGCGTGTGGCACGTGGCGCACAGCTCCGAGGTCCGGACGTGCGCCGACGCGCTCGGGTGGAACGTCGAGGCGGACCGCATGACGACCGCCCGGCCGGGGTCCACCTCGTAAGGGCCGAAGACGCGGCCGTGCCCGTCCACCTTCGTCGAGTCGATGATGAAGCCCCCGGTGAAGCTCTCGCGCGTGCCGAGCCGCTCCGCCGAGATCCTGTGGCACAGCACGCACGAGACGCCGTCGGCGGCGAGCGAGTCGAGGCGCGTCTCCGCGTCCCTGATGGGCAGGTGCGGGAACACCTGTGGCCGCTCGCCCCGCCCGACGCGCTCGACGTACAGCATCGGCATGTGGCAGCGCGCGCAGTCCGCCTGGATGTCCGAGGCGACACTCGGGTGGTCCATCATCTCGCGGCGAACCGCCGCCTGCCAGTACGGGTCGCGCGCGGAGTTCGCCATGATCGACGCCCGCCAGTCGCTCCCGATCGAAACGTCCGCGCCGGCCGGCGAGACGACCGAATTGTGGCACGAAAGGCAGTTGTCCGCAGTGAGCATGCGGAAGGCGGTGTCGGCGACGACGGCGACCGCCAACGCGTCCGCACCTGTGCCCGGACCTGCGCGCGCACCTGCGCCCGCACCATGCTCATGGCCCGCGGCCACACCGGCCGTCACCATGCCCCAGGCGCCCCGGGCGGCGTACACTGCCACGACGCAGGCCAGCACCCCCGCCGGGAGCGTGATGCTCAGCGCCGTTCTCATCCCTCACCACCCCTCGAAGAAGCCGCCGTCGAACCAGTCCCAGAGCAGGTACGCCATGAGTCGCGTCCCTCGGGACGCCCGGTCGTTGAGCGGGATGCGCACCCCGAACGCCGCCATGACGTGCTGGCGACGGTTGAGCGTGACCTGGAGCTGCGGGAGCAGGTCCCACCGCGACCTCGCCCCGGATTCGAGCTCCCGCTCGCCCAGCACCTCCACCATCGGCGACCAGACGCGACCCCAGCGCCCCTCGGTGAAACTCTTCCCCACCACGCCGCGCCAGAACGCCTCGTTTTCCGCCTCGTCCGTATTGAACGGCAGCCCGACGCCGCCCTGGAACTGCAGGAAGGCATCGGCCGGCAGGATTTGGCCGATGGCGACGAAGGGCTCGAAGACCGTGGTCCCGCTGCTCAACACGTCGTCCCCCGTCGGCAGGATCACCTCGCCCGCGACGCTCAGGATCGTGCCGCTCGCGAGACTGTGGAAGAGCACGTGCTTGAGCCCCACGGCGACGTCGCCCAGCCCGCCGTCCCACCCACCGCCCTGCCCTTCCGCCATACCGAAGGGCGCCGATACCTCGACCTGGCTGCGCGGGCCCAATCGCTTCTCGAAGACGAACTCGCCCAACACGATCCCCGGATCGTCGACTCCGACCGTCGCCGTGAAGACTGCTTCGTCCTCGGGGTATGCCTTCTCCGTGACCAGCGGGCGCGGCAGGTTCAGCTCGCCGCGTGGCCACTCGTCCCCCTCTTCGCACAGCGTGCGGATGTAATCCAGCGTCCGCTGGATCTCCTCGTCCGTGAGCGCCTCGCCGAACGCGGGCATCAGGCGGTGGAAACCGCGCACGGGTCCGCCTTCGTGCACGATGGCGAACCAGTCCGCGTCGGGCTCGCGGGTCGCGAAGCTGCAATCGGTGAAGTCCGGGAGCGGCACGTCGAAGCCGACCACGGAGCGAGGCTGCCCCTTCCCGTCCGAGCCGTGGCATGCCGCGCACGCCTCGCGGTAGATCTCTGCGCCGCTCCGCGTCGCGGGCCCCGCCGGAGCGTCGCGGGCCACGCGCTGGGCGTTGGCGTCCACGCCGGCCGCGTGCCAGACCAGAATCACGAACGACGGGGCAACGAGTACGAGACGGTTGCGCATGAGCACAGTGGGACGGCCCGTCCGTGTTGCGAGATGGACGGCCCGCAGGCAAGCCCTGTGCCACACGCATTCTCCCGGTCCTCCGCACCGCGGGACAGCCAAGGGTCTTGCTCGCGAAACGTCGCGAGCCCCGGAACGCGCGCCGCGGAAGCGGCGCCCGAGCGGAGCACGATCGCCACCCGTGCATGTTTCGGCGCCCGAGCTCGCAGACGGCGCTGGATGGACGACCGGGCGGCGCCAGATGCACGAGCGGGCGGCGCGCCTGGCGCGGTCGTTCCACGCCGAGGCCGCGGCCG
>VSDC01000011.1:0-17491 GCA_047459275.1 Gemmatimonadota bacterium | reverse complement strand
CAACTGGCGCCACCCACCGCGAAGCACTAACTTCGTTATGATACACCTGGCCGCCGATTATGAACGACTCACGTGAAACGACATCCGTGATCGCCGATGCGGAAAGGTTGTTGGCGTCCCTGACCGGCGTGGTTTCCGCCCACGTCGTGGCCGGGCCGGAGGGGACGCTGCGGGAGATCCACGTCCTCGCCACACCCGATCTGCATCCCAAGCAAGTCGTCCGCAACGTCGAATCCGCGCTCAGCGCAGGGCTCGGCATCCACATCGACCGCCGGATCGTCAGCGTCGCGCAGGTACGCCCCGACGCTCTCGCCTCTGCGGCGGACCTGTTCGCGGACGGCGGAGCCGAGCCGGCGCGCGCGCCTGACGCGGCGGACCCGGCGCGTACAGCCGACGCGACATGGGGGGAAGGGCCGAGGGCCGGACAACGGTCGGCCCCGGTGGCCAGTGGGCCCATCGAGCCCCCGCGCGTGGTTTATCTGGGATACGACGCTTACATCGACGCCGCGCGCCGGGCGACCTGCTCGGTCACGCTGCGTGCCGGGCCGGACGAGTTCACCGGGCAGGGGCGGGGCAACGACACGCCTCGAGGCCGTGCGCAGGCCGCCGCGCAGGCGACGTTCGCGGCTCTCGCCGCGTGCCGCGGCGAGGATCGACTCGGTCTCGAGGGCGTCGACATCGTCACGGCGCACGATAGGGAATTCGTCCTCGTCGCAGCGCGCGCGATCGATGGGCGCCGCCCGGTTCCTCTGACCGGCGCCGCCCATCTGCACACCACGCCCGAGGAAGCGGCGATCTTCGCGTCGCTTCAAGCTACGAACCGCTGGCGCGTGTCCGTGTAGCGTGAGCGATCCCACGCCCGTCGGCCTCGAGGCCACGCGCGCCGTCGAACGCGAGATCGTCGCCGAGGTCGAACAGATCCCCGGCGTCCTCGCCGCCGCGATCTGGCTGCGCGACGCCCAGCACCTCCGTGAGGGATTCGTCACGGGTGCTCCCGGCTCGTCCATCGCCGTGCTCCGCGCCGCCGTCTCGGATCTCCTCACGCGCCGGGGCCTCGTTTTCCGCGCGGAAGATCTCCACGTCGCCCTCGTCGACGAGGATGCGATACCGCTCCCGCTCTGGCGCGGCCGCGGCCTCGTCTTCGACCGCCTCGAGTCTCACCGCGCGGACAACTGGGTGACCTGTCGAGTGTACGTGACGCGGCGCGGGACCCCGGCCGTCGGCGAGGCGCGCGAGATCGACACGGAGCTGGGGCGCGCCCGCGCCGCCGCCCGGGCCGTTCTCGATGCGGCCAGCAAGACGACCCGCGGAATCACGTTCGGCCTGGAGGGTGTGCACTTCCTGGAGGTCGTCTCCCGCCGCTATGTCCTCGTCTCCGTCGAGGCGGCGTTCGGACGGCGCCACTCCCACCTCCCGGGCGTCGGCACCATCGAGCGCTCGATCGAGGATGCAGCCTGCCTCGCCACGCTCAGTGCGTTGGAGCGCTGGCTCGGTTGGTGAGCCGCATCCTTGCCGCCACGCCTGTCGTCACTCGCCCTCTTCTGCCGGCCCCACGTAGCGTTTGACCTCCTCGACGACCCGGCGTGGCTCGACCGGCTTGGCCAGGTACCCGTCGCAGCCGACCCGGAGCGCCTTCTCACGATCTTCCTCGAGCGCGTGCGCCGTCAGCGCGATGATCGGGATATCGCGCGTCTCTTCATTCTCCTTGAGGCGCCGCGTGGCCTCCCACCCATCGATCCTGGGGATCGAGATGTCCATCAGGATGAGGTCCGGGTGCTTCTCCCGCGCTCGGGCGATCCCTTCTTCTCCGTCGCGGGCTTCGATCACGTCGTAGCCCACGTGCTCGAGGATCGTCCGATACACCATGAGGTTATCCTCATTGTCCTCGACGATCAGGATCGTCTTGGTCTTCTCCATCATCGATTCGGGTGAGGGGTGATTTCGGCCGGGGGCAATGGCGAAGCGGGCGTTACAGGAATCGTGCCAGGCCGGCTCTCCAGGAGGTGCAGGGCGCCGTGGCAATGGGAGATCGTTCCCACGAGGAAGCGGGCGACCCGCTCGCGGCCCGGTCCCTCGACACAGGAAGCGATCTGCTCGTACGCATGCCGCACAGCGGCGGCCCGGTACGCACCGACGCCGTAGGTCACGTGGTGGCAGTGGAAGAGGTGGAGCTGGTCGACGGGCTGGCCGGCCTTCTCGAGCGTCGTCGCGAAGTCGCGCACGGTCCGATCCAGATCCCAGTATCGCGGCCCCCGCGTGACCGGGCAGGTGGCCGGCTCGATGCAGTGGACCGGACACTCCCAGTCGGCGTGGGACACGACGAGCGGCCCGCCCGGCGCCTGGCGCTCGAACGGTGTTCCGGGAAAGCGACCGAACGGCGCGAGGCTCCACTCCCTCTCGGGCCGTTCATTCCGCAGACGGTCGAGGAGCCAGGCGAGGGCGAGGTGGGGGGTGAAGGGTGGCGGGACGATTCGATCCTCGGCCTCTGCATCCAATGAGGCCAGGTACTGCCAGAGAAACGTTTCCCAGTCGGCGACGACGAAGCGGAGCACCGGGGACGGCCCGACCTCTCGCCGGGCCCGGGGCCACTCCTCGCGGTCGACGACGATGACTTCGTCGACGTCGAACGCGCCGGCATCCCGGGCGCGCAGGAGCTGCCTCGCGTAGAAGCTTCCGTAGCAGCCGCCGCCCAGGATGACGAACTTCATGCCCTCTGCGTGCCCTCCGACCTCTACGTCCCGGACAGCTCGACCATCGCCGGCTCTCGGTCCTTGAAGATCTTGAGGTTTGTCGAATGACCGGGGTTGACCCGCGCCTTGGGATCGATGTAATGGACCGCGTAGTTGACGGCGATGGCCGCCTCGGCGAAGCCGGTCGCGATCAGCTCGAGCTTCCCCTCGTAGGTCACGATGTCGCCGGCTGCGAAGACGCCGGGGATGTTGGTCTCCATCGTGGGGCCGACCTTGATCGAGTTGCGCTCGAGCTCCAGACCCCAGTTCGCGATGGGGCCGAGGTCCGGCTTGAAGCCGATCAGTGCGAGCACGGCGTCGACCTCGAACGTTTGCTCCTCGCCGGTCCGGTTGTCGAAGACCGTCGCTGCGCACACGCCCTCGTCGCCGTGGATCTCCCGCATCTCACGGTGCGTGTAGAGCTCGACCTTCCCCTGCTCCACCGCTTCCCGGAGCAACGCCATGGAGTGCGCGTGCGCGCGGAAGCCCTCGCGCCGGTGGATCAGGATGAGGCGCTTCACACGATCCTTGAGGTTGAGCGCCCAGTCCACCGCCGAGTCGCCGCCGCCGACGATGAGGACGCGTTTCCCGTCGTACTCCGACGGGTCCTTGACGTGATAACTCACCCCACGCCCGAGGAGCCGGTCGTAGCCCGGGCACTCGAGCGTCCGAGGCGTGAACGCACCCTTCCCGGCGGCGATCACGACTGCCTTGGTCGGGTAGCGCGCCTTGTTCGTCGTGAGGATGAAGCCGTCGTCCTGGCGGTGGAGCTCCTGGACCTGCTCCTCGAGCCGCACGTCGGCGCCGAACTGCGTGCCCTGCTCGATCATGTTGGCCACCAGGTCGCGCGCCAGGATCTGCGGGAAGCCACCCACGTCGTAGATGTACTTCTCCGGATAGAGCGCAGCGAGCTGGCCTCCCAACTCGGGGAGCGAATCGATGATCCGCGCGCTCACGCCGCGCAGCCCGGCGTAGAAAGCGGCGAAGAGTCCCGTGGGACCGCCGCCGATGATCGTGATGTCCCTCGGCTCGGCGTAATTCACTTCGTCTTGCCCGTTGATGCTTGGTGCCACGAAGGCCGTGTCACAGACCGGTATACCCGGCGCGCCAACCTACGTTGCCGGTTCGCCGCCCCGCAAGTTTCGGATCCCGGCGCGGGTGTAGTCGACGATCGCCACGACGGCAGTGGCGCCGACCACGCCGACCAGCACCGGCGCCCAGCGCGGCACCAGGAGCAGGACGAGGATCGCCACGATCTGGAAGGTCGTCACGATCTTCCCGCTCCGGCGCGCCTGGAACCGCAGCGGGAGGCCGAGGGTGAGCGCGGTGACGAACGCGACGGAGACGTAGATGTCGCGGGCCAGGAGCACGAGCAGCTCCCAGAGTTGGAGCTCGCCCGTGCGGACGAAGCCGACAAGGGCCGCGAACACGAACGTCTTGTCCGCGATGGGGTCCAGCAGCTCGCCCAACCGGGTCCGCGCGCCGGTGCGGCGAGCGAGCCAGCCATCGATGCCGTCGCTGATCCCGGCGACGAGCGCGATCCCGCTCCTCACGGTGACGGAATCGGACAGGACGAACAGCGCTGCCAGCGGGAACCTGAGCAACGAGATGGCGTTCGGCCAGGAAAACAGGCGCGGAGTGCGCTCGGCGTTCGTCCGTTCCACACCCTCACACCGGTTGCACTTCCGTGGCCTCAGACGCCTTTGCCTCGGCGCTCGCGAACTCGCCCCCCGCCCGCGGCTCGCCCAGGTACGCCGCCGACGTACGATAGCGCTCGAACGCCCGCTGCCCCAGCAGCTTCACCAGGACCGCCGCCGGCACCGCGAGGAGCATCCCGACGAAGCCGAGGAAGAAACCGCCGACGGCCAAAGCGAGCATCACCCACACGGGGTGGAGCCCGACCGATCCGCCGACGATGCGCGGACCGAGCACCATGGAGTCGATGATCTGCACGGCCGTGAACACGATGGCTACCTTGAGCAGCGAAGCCAGGATGCTCCCGCTCAGGAGCGCGATCAGGATGGCCGGGACCAGGCTGACCACGAGGCCGAGGTACGGCACCAGATTGAACACGCCGGCCACCGCGCCGACCAGCCCGCCGTACGGCAGCCCCACGATCCAGAACCCGAACCCGGTCAGGGTTCCGACCACGGCGGCGGCCGTGAGTTGTCCGCGCAGGTATCGTGCGAGCAGCCCGTCGTACTCCCTCAGGAAGCCGAGCCACTCTTCCCGCTTCGGATGGGGGATCAGATCGGCGACCCAGCGGGTGATCCGGTCGTAATCGCGCAGCAGGTAGAAGGTCAGGATCGGCGTCAGCACCACGTAGCCGAAGATCGCGAACAGAGTGCCGATCCCGCGGCCGAGGCCGAGGACGGCCGCCCAGCCCTGTCGCGCGATCGCCTCCTGCCTCTCCTGCAGGAACTCGATCACGTCGTCCGCTCGCAGGTTCCGCAGCGGCGCGAGCAATTCCTCTTCGCGAATGAACGGCAGGTCGATGCCGAGGATCCAGCCCCGGGCGTTGCGTGCCCACGTCTCGAACCGCCGCAACGCGTCCGGCGCCCTGGAGATCAGGTTCTCGACCTGGTCGGCCAGGGCGGGCACGCCGAAGAAGGCGCCCAGGGCGATGAGCCCGAACACCGGTAGACCGAGGAGCATGACCGCGAGTCCGCGCGGCACCCGGAGCCGCTCGATCGCGTCGACCAGCGGGTCGAGGATGTACGCGAGGGCGAGAGCGAGGACGAACGGAGCGATGAGCGACCCCACCGTCTCCAGCAGCCACAGCAGGGCCAGCGCGGAGACGCCCGCGACGATCCGCGTGTAGCGCCGGTCGCCGGCGAACGGCGAGAGGAGGAGCAACAGGAGCAAGAACAGCGTGATGGGCGTCAGTATGGCCCGCACGCTGAACAGAAACGCGCCCAGCACCCCCAACACCGCGACGGCGTACAACCACCGCCAATCGACCCCGCGTTCCGATCGCATCATCGCTCTCCTCCGATCGCCGCACCCGACAGCGGATGCGCGCCCGCGTCCCGGGTCACCCGGCGGCTTCCGATGTGACGACCGGGACCGCGCGGGCCGCCGCACGCAAGACCTCGCGCGCGTTCTCGTACGTGATCATTCGGATCGCATCTTCCGGCGGCAGCCAGATGCACTCGGTGATCCCCTCCTCGAGCTGCGGACGCGGCTCGCCGGCCACGGATTCGACGAGGTAGAAGTGGCAGAACTTGTGGATCAGCCGGCCGCCGTTCCGGAAGTACCAATCGATGGTCGGCAGCTCGCACTCGGCGCGGAGCTCATCCAGCCCGGTCTCCTCCGCGATCTCGCGCAGCGCCGCCTCCTCGGGCGTCTCCTCGCCCTCCACGTGACCCTTAGGGAGCCCCCAGTTCTCGTACGGGTCGCGGATCAGCAGGAACAGCACTCTGTCCCCGTGGCGACGGAACACGACCCCGCCCGCGCTCGTTTCGATGCGCGCACGCTGCCGCGCGCCGCCCCGGCGCTTCCCTTTGTTGCGTTTCCTGCTTCGTCCCCGTTTAGCCACGGATCAGGTGCTCGGCGATCTGAACGGCATTCGTCGCGGCGCCCTTGCGCAAGTTGTCCGCCACGATCCACAGATGTACCACGTTCGGCAGGTCCCGGTCGAGACGGATCCGGCCGACGTACACGGAGTCGGTGCCCGCCGCGTCGCACGGCTGGGGATCGCGCCCCCCGTTGGCGAGCTCGATCCCCGGCATTTCCGCGAGGGCCCGCTCGACCTCGTCCCTCCGGACGGGCTGGTGGGTTTCCACCGTGGCCGCGACGGCGTGTCCCACCGGGACCGGAACCCGCACGCACGTCGCCGCGACCGGCAACTCCGGCTCCTCGAGGATCTTACGGCTCTCCTGCCGAATCTTCTCCTCCTCCTCGTTCCACCCCTCCCCGTCGCGCGGGCCGATGGAAGGGATCACATTCCCGGCGATCTTCGAGTCGAACGGCGACACATCCGAGGCGCCGCCCGAGAGCTCCGCCTCGAGCGCCGCGATCCCCTTCTGCCCCGCGCCCGACACCGATTGGTAGGTGCTCACCACCACGCGCGCCAGCCCCGCTTTGCGTCGGATGGCCTCGAGGGCGAGGACGAGCTGGATCGTCACGCAGTTCGGGTTCGCGATGATCCCGAGCGGCCGCTCCGCGATCCGCCGGGCATTGATCTCGGGCACCACCAGCGGCACCTCGGGGTGCATCCGCCACGCCGACGAGTTGTCGACCACGACGGCGCCCTCGTCCGCGGCGCGCGGCGCCCACTCGCGGCTCCGCGCGGCACCCGCCGAGAAGAGGGCGACCTCGCACCCCCGGAAAACGCCCGGTTCCGGCGCGCGCACCGGCCATTCACGCCCGCGCCACGACACCGTCTTCCCGACCGAACGCTCGGAGGCGAGCGGCACGATCTCGTCGACCGGCAGCGCCCGCTCCTCCAGCACCCGGAGCATCGTCTGGCCGACGGCACCCGTGGCGCCAAGGATCGCGACCCTCATGACCTCGCCTCCCCGAGGCCGAACGCGTCGTGCAGCGCCCGTACCGCGCGCTCCTCGTGCTCGGCGTCGATCAGCAGCGCGATCGAGATCGCCGAGGTCGACAGCCCGTGCACCTCAATCCCCTGGTCCAGCAGCACCTGGAACGCCCGCGCGTACACGCCGGGCCGGCCGTGCATCCCGGTCCCGACCAGCGCCACGCGGGCGAGCCGGTCCTGGACATCGAGCCCCTCGCCGCCGAGCTCCGCCACCATGGCATTACACAGCTCGCGCGCCTCGGGAAGCACGTCCTCCTTCACCGAGAGCTGGAGCTGCCGCCGGCCGTCCGGACGATCCGCGTGCGCGACCATGTCCACGCTCACGCCCGCGTCGGCCAGGCGAGTGAGCACCGCCGACGTCGAGCGCATCCCATCGGGCAACCCGCGCAGCACCAGCCGGGCAAAGCCCTTCTGCGAAGCCAGTCCCGTCAGAACAAGCTCTTCCAATCCCCGCTCCTTCCGCGTGACGAACGTGCCGCAGTCACCGTCGTCCCGAAAACTCGACAGAATGCGGATCGGAACCCCGTACCGCGCCCCGATCTCCACCGCGCGCGGGTGCATCACCTGCGCGCCCGAGCACGCCAGTTCCAGGAGCTCCTCGTAGTCCACCTCGGCGAGGCGACGCGCCGAAGGCACGCGACGCGGGTCGGCCGTGTATACGCCGTCCACATCCGTGTAGATGTCGCAACGATCCGCGGCCAACGCCGCCGCCAGCGCCACGGCCGTCGTGTCCGACCCCCCGCGGCCCAGGGTCGTCACCTCCCGCGCTGGGCTGACCCCCTGGAACCCGGCGACGATCACGATCTTCCCCGCCTCCAGCGCTTCACGCACCCGCGTCGCGCGCACCTCCAGGATCCTCGCACCCGTGTGCGTCGCATCCGTCAGGATCGCCGCCTGCGACCCCGTGAAGCTGATCGCCTCCGCGCCCGCCTCACGGATCGCCATCGCCAGGAGCGCCATGGCGATCCGCTCCCCCGCCGTGAGCAGCATGTCCAGCTCCCGGGGGTGCCTGCGCCGCGGGTCCGGCGACACCTGCTTGGCCAGCGCGAGCAGATCGTCCGTCGTGTCCCCCATCGCCGAGACCACGACGACGATGTCGTGCCCCGCCCGGCGCTCCCGCACCACCCGCCTCGCGACGGCCTGGATCCGCTCCGGCGTCCCAACCGACGTGCCGCCGAACTTCAGTACCAACTTCGACACACGCGCGATCCCTGCAAGTTTCCAGCCTCTCCTCGCCCCGCGGCCGGGACGCATACCGTGACGAGGTGGGCACGCACACCCGGACAACGTCGGGACGATGGCTCAGAAGAGCTCCAGCTTGATGTACTTCCGCGGATTCTCCTGGATGTCCTTGAGGAGCGCCTGCAGGATCGCGTTCGTGCGGAGCAGGTCAACGTACAGCGTCGAATCCTGCAGGAGCAGACCCAGACTCCCCTCACCGCTCTCCAGCCGACCCGCGACCGCGCCCACCGCCCGCATCGCGCTGTCGGCCCGGAACGCGATCGCCCGGAACTCCGCGCTCGTGCGCAGCAATTCCACCGTCAGCGAGTCGAACCTCGCGCTCGCGCTCGCCACGTTCCCGATGATCGCCGCGAGCTCGCCCTGGGCGACGGCCGAGTCGACCTGCGCCATCGTGCGCCGCACGGCGGCCGCTGCCTCGCCCAACGTCTCCGTGGTCTCGGTCAGCCGGCGAGCGACCTCCTCGACCGCCTCCTGCTGCGTGGAGACCAGACCCGTGAGCCGCTCGCTCACCTCCTGGATGTTCTCGATCGCCTGACGGATCCTGACAGCCGTCTCTTCCGTGAATGCCGTCTCCACCCTGTCGGTCAGCACCGCGAGGTTCCCCGCGATCTCGTCGGCGACCGCGGTCAGGCGCGAGATGTCCGGGAGCGAGTACCCCGGCAGGACCGCCGGATCGGCCGACTCCGCATACGCGTACCGCGGGAACTGCGCCCGCGGGAAGATCTCCGCCTGCCAATCCCCGAAGAGGGACTCGGGCGAGAGGATCACGACCGGATCGTCCGGCAGCGGAGCGTCGCCATCGATCCGCATCGCGACGATCACGCCGTCGCCGTCTCGCTCGAACGAGATCTTCTCCACCCGGCCGATCGGAACGCCCCGCAGCTTGACCGCGGCGCCGACCTGCAGGTGCCCGACCTCACGGAATCGCGCCGCCAGCTCGATCTCCTCCCTGCCGAACGCCGAGCCCTTGAGCCAGAGCGTACCGACGACGATCACGACGATCCCGGCCAGGATCGTGGCGCCGACGATCACATCCGTTCGTCTCTTCACACGACCTCCTGGGCGAGCTCCGGACGCCCTTCGATGAACGCCCGGACGATCGGGTCATCCGAGCCCCGGACCTCCTCGGGCGTTCCCGTGAACCGGATCCGCCCCTCGTGCAGGAACGCGATCCGGTCCGCGATCCGGAACGCGCTCTCCATGTTGTGCGTGACCACGAGGCTGGTGACCCCGAGCTCCCGGGCCATCTTGAGGATCAGCCGATCGATCACCGCCGTGGTCACGGGGTCGAGGCCCGTCGTCGGCTCGTCGTACAGGACGTAACGTGGCCGCGTCGCGATCGCCCGCGCCAGCCCCACGCGCTTGCGCTGCCCTCCCGAGAGCTGGCCCGGGTACCGCGGGCCGTACCCCTCGAGCTCGACCAGACGCAGCGATTCCTCGATCCGCTCCTGGATCTGCGCCTCCGTGATCCCCGGCACACGACGGAGCCCCATCGCCACGTTCTCCGCGACCGTCATCGAGTCGAAGAGCGCGGCGAACTGGAACACGTAGCCGACCTGTCGGCGAAGGGCGTACAGCTCCTCCCGCCGAAGCGCGCCGACGTCCTTCCCGTCGACGAACACGGCGCCGGAGTCCGGCTTCAGCAGCCCTACGATCGTCTTGAGGAGGACCGACTTTCCCGACCCGGAGAACCCGACGAGAGCGACGGTCTCACCGTCGCCGACTTCCAGCGAGACCCCGTCCAGGACGGCGCGCGAACCGAACGACTTCCTTACCTCCCAGAGCCGGATGCTCACAACAGCACCGCCGCCCAGAAGGCGTCGAGCACCAGGATCAGCATGCTGCTCACGACCACCGCCTGCGTGGTCGCGCGGCCGACCGCCGCCGCGCCGCTCGTCGCCCCGAAGCCGGAGAAGCACCCCACGAAGGTGACGACCAACCCGAACGACGTGGCCTTGATCAGCGAGTACCTCACGTCGAACGTGTCGAAGAACGCCCGCACGCCCCGCACGAACTCCGGCGTCGAGAGATCGAGCAAGTTGATCGAGGTGATCCAGCCGGCCGCGATCCCGACGGCGATGGCGAACGCGGTCACGATCGGGAACATGACCACGCCCGCGAGCACCCGCGGCACGACCAGGTAGGCGACCGGGTCGTACGCCAGCGTCTCGAGGGCGTCGATCTGCTCCGTCACGCGCATCGTCCCGATCTCGGAGGCGATGTTCGCGCCCACTCGTCCGGCCAGCGCCAGCCCGGTCAGCACCGGACCCAGCTCGAGGATCATGGTCTTGGCGACCAGCGCGCCGACGAAGTAGAGCGGCACCGCGCCCGTGATCGTGTACGACGCCTGTAGGGCCAGGACGATTCCGGTGAAGGCCGCGATGAAGATCGCGATCGGGATGGACTCGACCCCGAGACGCGCCATCTGATCGACCAGCAGTCGACCCCAGGTCCCGGTGTCGGAGAGGGCACGGACCGCGCTCGCCGCGAATCGGCCGAACCGCCCGAACCCCGCCGACAGCTCGAGCGCGGAACGACCGACCCAGGCGAGAGGAGCGCTCCAAACCCCGTTCATGGATTTAACATAGCGCGGGTGCGGGAGGGGTGTCTAGGTGGGGAAGGTAGGGGTTAGGGCGTAGGGATTAGGGCGTGGGGCCTAGGGATTAGGGCTCAGGGGCTGGGGGGGGCGTACCTGAGCCCTAATCCCTGAGCCCTAAGCCCCGGGGGGGTCAGGGGGCGGAGACTACCTGATACCTACGCCCTAAGCCCTAAGCCCTGGGGCGGGGCGGTCGGGCGGGGCTCCGGCGCGCCCCTTGCAGCCCTCATCAGCGGATCCGTGTGATCCACAGAGCCACGCCACGGCTTCACCACGGCCTGCAGGAGGAACCCGCGATGCCGGGCGACGACACGAGCCAGGGGCGCGAACGCCGGCTCCGCTACCAGGAGATCGAAGATCCCCGCTTCCAACAGAAATGGCTGGAGGCGCGCAAGCTCGACGGCGACCAGGTCGAGGCGGCGTTCCGCCACGGCTTCGACTCCCGCGGCCGGTTCGGCGACCGGCCGTTCCACGAGGTCGAGCACTACCTCCGCGAGAGCTGGGAGGGGATGGGGCCGCCCGCGCCCTGGGACGAAGTGGCGGGGATCATCCAGTCCGGGTACGAGCACTACAAGGGCGCCGGCTTCGGCCGCATCGTCGAGCAGGTCGATGAGGCTCTCACCCACTTTCCCGACGTGGAGACCGTCGCCGGTTCGAGGATCGGCGGCACCATGGGCGACCGACCCCTCCTCGGCGCGGCCGAGCCGGTGCCGGACTTCGAGGACGAGGGCGGCCCCCCGGTCGGCGGCCACGAGCTCGACGACCGATCCGACGAGGAGGCCGGCGAGGTCAGCGGGTGACCCAGCGAAGGGGCGGCACGCCAGGCACCTCTCCCAGGGCCGTGGCCAGTTCGTAGAAATGGAGCAGACCGCGCTGCATCTCCTCGTCCAGCCCGTACTCCAGGGATCGCCAGTAGCGCACCAGCCTGGCCGGATCGAGCCCCACCTCGGGGGCGTAACGCTCGGCCAGCGCCTCCGCGTTCGCCTCGTAGTAGCGCCTCGATGCCTCCAGAGTCTCCGCCAGCGCGAGCAGCTCGTCGTCAAGCTCCGGACCGGCCGACGTCTGCCACAGCGCGAAGACGAAGGGCAGCCCCGTCCACTCGGTGAACAGCCGCCCCATGTCGAGAAGCGGGTACCTCGTGCGGCCGACACGCCGCAACGCAATGTCCCCGATCCACAGGGCGGCGGCCGCGCCGTCCGCAATCGGGTCGGCTTCGTCCGTCTGCACGAACTCGCGGTACCGCGGGCGCACCCCGTGCCGGATCTCGCAGAGCGCGCGGAGCAGCACTACCGAGGTGGCGGAGGCGGTCGGGACCGCCACTTCCGCTCCGTCCAGCTCCTCCATCGGCCGGGTCGTCTCGAGGAGCACGCTCTGCACGTCGCCGCGCGCGCCGATCGCGAAGCCCAGCAGCCGATAACGGTCCGCATTCCGGGCGTATTCGATGCTCGACGAGGGCGCGACGTGGATCCTACCCGCACGAAGCTCCGCGTTCAGCGCCGTGGGCACGCCCGACCGCAACTCGATCCCCGGCGGCGCGTCGCCCTCCAGCAACAGCGCGTGAACCGGAATGCAGTTGCTGTATTCTATATGTCCTACCGTCAGCATTCTCGTTTCCATCCGCCAGCGTCGACGGGCGCGGTAAATTAGCATGGTGACCGGACGACGCCAGGGTCGCCGGGGCGTCACCGGCGTGCTGCTGATCCTCGGTCTCGCCGCGGTCGCGGCCTTCATCGTCCTCCTCGACGACATCCGCGACATGTTCGCCGAGAGCTTCACCATCGTGGGAGTCTTCTCCGATGTGAACGGGCTCGGGGCGGGCTCTCCGGTCTGGATCGCCGGGCGTCCGGCGGGGGTCGTGACGCGGATCGAAATGCTCCCGTCGGACCGCGCCGGTCACGGCCGGTTCGCGGCCACGATGCGCATCGCCGCCTCGCACGCGAAGCTCCTCCGGCGCGACAGCGAGCTCACCCTCGCAACCCGTGGCCTCCTGAGCAAACCTGCCCTGAACCTGATGCCCGGCTCCGCCGACTCCCCGCCGCTCGCCCCGGGCGACACGCTGATCGCCAGCCGCCCGTTAGAGCTTCGTCAGTTCTTCGCCCGGTTCGACTCCGTGCGGGGGGCGATCGACTCCATCGACCAGGATCGGCGACGCATCGCTTCCCTTGCACGGGCCAGACAACCGGCCATGCAGGCGGCCGCAGAAGCCCTCGGCGACGCGAGCGCGGAGCTCCGCACCCTCGCCGTCTCGCTCGACGATGGCTCGCTCGGGCGACTCGCCGGAGACACCGCCCTGCTCGCGGCGCTCAGTCGGATCCGCGACTCCGCCGGCGAGATCGCGGCCCGCGTCGAGGCCCGGATGGCACGCGTGCGCGACCCGGCACTCGCAGCCGCGCTCGACCGCCTCTCCGCCCGGGCCGACACGCTCCGCGGCCACGCGGACGCCCTTCGAGCAATGCTCGACGCCGATCCGCGGGGATTCCTCGCGCGTTGGCGGTCCGACCCCGCCCTGCGCGACGCATTCGCCGAGGTGTTCGCCCGCGTCGATTCTCTCGTGGCCGAGGTCGGGAGAGCGCCGTGGAGGTGGGTGTTCTGAAGAAAAAGCGTGTCGCGAATAGCTATTGCGCGAAGACCTTCGCGATGTCCCAAATCGCGGGGTCCAGGCGCTTGAGGGTGCGCACGGCCGCCGAAAGAGGCACGTCCCCGATCTCGGTGCCGCGCAAGGAAACCATCCGGCCCCAACCGCCCGCGATCGCCAGGTCCGCGGCGTGGACACCGAAACGCGTGGCCAGCACGCGATCGTGTGCCGTCGGGGAACCGCCCCGCTGGATGTGACCGAGCACGACCGTGCGGGTCTCCGTGTCGATGCAGCGCTCCATCTCCCGCGCCAGCCACGCGCTGATCTCGCCCGCGCGCACCCGGGAACGCCGTTCGACGGGTTCCGCCGCGCCGGCCGGTCGCGCGCCCTCCGCGATCACCACGATCGAGAAGGTGCGACCCCGTCGCTGACGCTCCCGCACGCGGTTGCAGACCGAGTCCACGTCGAACGGGTACTCCGGGACCAGGATCACGTCCGCGCCGCCGGCGATCCCCGCGTACGCGGCGATCCAACCCGTGTGGCGGCCCATGACTTCCACCACGATGACCCGGTTGTGCGCCTCCGCCGTGGTGTGCAGCCGGTCGATCGCCTCCGTCGCGATCGCGACCGCCGTGTCGAAGCCGAAGGTGAAGTCCGTGCCGCCCAGGTCGTTGTCGATCGTCTTCGGCACGCCCACCACGCGGATCCCCTGCTCGGCCAGCTCCAGCGCGGCCGACAGCGTGCCGTCGCCTCCGACCACGATCAGCCCCTCGACGGCATCCGCTTCCAGAGTGCGCCGGATCCGCGCCGCGCCCTCGGGAACCAGCAACGGATCGGTCCGCGACGTGCCCAGGATCGTGCCACCGAGCGGCAGGATCCCCTTGACCGCCGAGCGGTCCAGTACGACGGACGAGCCTTCGATCACCCCCTCCCAGCCGTTCCGGTACCCGATCAGCTCGACGCCCAGCCGTGCGCACCGGTGCGAGGCCGCGCGGATCACCGCGTTCAAGCCCGGGCAGTCGCCTCCGCCGGTCAGGAGTCCCAGCCTTCGCGGTGCACTCGCCATTGCGGACCGGATCGGGTGATGTGATGCGACGCGATCGACTCTCCAACCGCGACCCGGTCTCGCAGACTCTATGCCGGTTGATACAGGGCGAGACTCGTCGCCAGTGGCAGGATGATCTGGACCGTGGTGCCCACCCCCCGCTTCGAGCGCAGCTCGACCCGGCCGCCGTGCCCCTCCACGATCTCCCGGCAGATCGGGAGCCCCAACCCCATCCCCTTCGGCTTGGTCGTCGTGAACGGCTCGAAGACCTGCGCCGCCCGCTCAGGATCGATCCCCGGACCGTTGTCGCTCACCTCGATCACGACCTCGCCGCCGCGCCGGCGCAGCGAGATCTCCAGCACCGCCTCGCCGTCCGCCTCCCGTTCCCTGAGCGCCTCACGGGCGTTGCGGATCACGTTGCCGATCGCCTCCCTCAGGAACGACTCATCGCCTTCGACGACCGCAGGCTCGATCGGGCCGATCCGTACCTCGACCGCCTCGCGCGCACCCTCCCGACCGACCGTCTCCGCGATCTCCCGCACCAGGCCGTCCAGCGACATCCGCTCCCGCTTGAGGCGCCGCGCCATCCCCGCCGCGTACGCCGACAGCCCCGCGAGGAGATCCGTCATCCGCATCGCTTCGCCGATGATCGCATCGCAGATCTCCCGGCGCAGCGCCTCGTCCGAAACCAGGCGCTGGTCCTGAAGCATCTCGGCGTGGAGAAGGATCGTCTGCAGCGGATTCTTCACCTGATGGAGGATCCGCGCCGTCGCCGTCCCCATCGCCGCGAGCCGCTCCGCCTTGACCCGCTCCCTCATGCTCCGCCGCACGAGCGCCAGTGCGATCCCGCCGGAAAAGCCGACGATGAGCAGCACCAGCAGTACGTTGATCAGCATGAGGTGCTGCACGTCGTCGAGCGGGATCCCCTGCGCCATGACGACAGGTACGGGATTGACGAAGACGGCAGCTGCCATGCGGCCTCGCCTCGAGATCGGCCCCGATCGGACTACGCTTCCGGGACGGGCGGAGGGGCACACCGCCTTGCGGCGAGCCCCACCGGGAAAGACATTTCGACCGGCACGCCCGCGGCGGCGCTTCGCCGCCCGCCGGGAGACTCGCCGTTCCGTATCCGTGGAGGGTAGAGCAGCACCTTTCCGATCACCCTAATTGAGAGAGGCTGCTATGCGACGACTCGCCATGCTGGGTACCGCCGCCCTCCTCTTCGCGGCAGCCGCTCTCTGGTCGGGATGCGACGAGGGCACCGCTCCGACCGCCGCGGCGGCCGACGCCGAAGCACACCTCGAGACGCTCCGTGTACCGGCCCCCGACGCAGGCGCCCGGCCCAACCTGACCGTGCGTGCCACAAGCCCGGCCGGGCACATATTCCGCCTGGAGTACCAGCCCGACTGGGTCAGCCAGATCACCATGACCCGGCCTGCTTCGGCCGACCTGGCCTCGACGGCCGTGCTCTTCCGCAACGAGGGTTACAGGCTGCGCGACCCGGGGCCGGTCGTGCGCACCCGTATCGCCTCCCCGGACCACGGGCTCGACTTCGAAGTCATCCTCAACGACCCGGGCCGCGTGGTGAAGCGCATCACCGTCGAGACGGTGGCCGCGGACGGGGAATCTGAAGGGGAGCCGGTCGTGTTCACGATCGAGGACAAGCTTCCCCCGCCACCGCCGGATGACTCTACGATCGTCGGCAACTGAGGCCTAGCAGGATCGCTGACGCACCCTGAACCCTCCACGGGTACGGCTCGGCATTGCCGGGTACGGGATAGCCGGGATAGCAGACCGACGCTCCCGCACCGTGCCGCGGCGATCGAATGCGCACCGCGGGGTCGAGCAAGGCGCCGGGGGAAGAGCAGGCGTCAGTGCCCGAGACCTAACTCCTGTGCCACGGGCGACCTGCTCTTCTTGGGAGCCGTGCTGTTAATGTAGGCCAGTACGATCAATAGCTCGACGGCCACCTCCATGAGCTGAAGAGCCTGATTGATGTGCCAGATCCGGCGTACGTTGCTTCGACCGACCAGCTCGAAGAACTCTGCCTGGATCGGGATCAGCACCGCAAACACGCCGGCGGTCGCCAATAAACCCATGATGTATGGGTTGAGCCGTCTGACATGACCGAGAAAGACCAGCCCCCCCAGGATCAAGTACCCCCCAATGTCGATGAAAGCGAGCAACTGCGTCCATGACATCAGGGCAGTCCAATCCTGAGCGGCACCCGTGACGAGGGCCACTAGCGCTACAACGACGACCCCGCTGATGCCGACATTTGCGAGGCGGCGACCAAGCGCGACAGGAATCAACCACGCGGTCAACAGGAACGGAACGAGGGCGCTGATCGTCGCATTGAACAGATAAATCGGGCTGTAGACCGCCTGCCCGATGGGAACGAGGGGCGATGCCGGCTTTATTGATTTCACCAGCCAGAACGCTTCGACCACCAGCGTCGTGAAGGCGAGCAGCGTGTATTGCCCGGCGAGCGTGACCCACACCAGACGCTCCGGCGCCGCGCCCCCCTCGCTCCGTCGGGGTATGGCTCGAGATACGGCCGCGACAAGGAGTAACCGCGCGACCAGCGTCAACATGCGAAGGGTAACGAGGAGTTCCATCGGACTCCCGGTCGCGTATCAACCGCCCCCATCGTCACCCCCATCGTCCCCACCATCGTCGTCCGGAGGCGGCGGCAGTCGGTCTTCGAGCGCGAAGAGAATCGTCTCCTCCTTCCTCGCGTCTTTCACCGTGGTCTCCACGA
>VSDC01000273.1:0-3920 GCA_047459275.1 Gemmatimonadota bacterium | reverse complement strand
GAGCCGGGAGCGCTACGACCTGGTGGTCAATGCGACGCCGCTCGGCCTCCACGCGGACGACCCGCTCCCATTCGACTTCGAGCGCGGGCCGAGGGTCGCGGCCGCGCTGGACCTGGTCTACGCGCCGGGCGAGACTGCGTGGGTCCACGAGGCTCGCCGCCGCGGGATCGCCGCGGCCGACGGCCGCGAGATGCTGCTGGCCCAGGGCGCGGCGGCGTTCGAGCGCTGGTGGCGCCGACCCGCCCCGATCGAGGCGATGCGTCGGGCCCTGGAGGAGCCGGTGCGCGCTACTCGGTAAGGAAAGACGTGCCCTGGACCCGATAAGCAATGGTCCATGACCGCCGCGGCGAGGTCGAGGCGCAGAATGCGACGCGCCGCCCCGTTCGGGGCGGCGCGCTCGTTCTGTCGCCGGTTCGTTCAGCTCGATGGCGACACCTGCCCGCCACCCGCGATCACGGGCGGCGCCACCGGCGGGAGCCCGAGGTACTCGCGGGCGCGGTTCAGCGCGTCGTCGATGTTCGCGCACACGTTCTCCTCGCCCACCTCGTCCAGGAGGCCCGAGCGGCCCAGCGCGATCATCGGCTGCGCATGGACGCCTGAGAGGACGACATGCGTGCCCTCCTGCCGGGTTCTCACGATGACCTGGCGCAACGCGTGGATCCCCGTCGAGTCGATCGCCGGGACGTGACGCATCCGTAGGATCAGGACGCGCGGCTTCTCCGCGAGGTGGGACAGCTGCTCCCGGAACACCTCCGCCGCGCCGAAGAAGAACGGGCCGTTGATCTCGTAGACCTGCACCCCTTCGGGTACCTCCCGCCAACGCAGAGACATTGGATCGGCCGCCTCCTCCGCGTCGCCGGCGTCGCGGAACTCCCGCGTGAATACCTGCACGTTGGTGACCTCCGCCATGCGGCGCATGAAGAGGAACGCCGCCATGACCATCCCGACCTCGATCGCGATCACGAGATCGAAGAGGACTGTGAGCGAGAAGGTCGACAGGAGGACGAGGACGTCGCTCCGGGGAGCGCGGAGCTCCGCGCGGAACGTGCGCCACTCGCTCATGTGGTAGGCCACGACGACGAGGATCGCCGCCAGCGCCGCCAGCGGGATCATCGCGGCCCAACGCCCGAAGAAGAGCGTGATGAGGAGCAGCGTCACCGCGTGGACCATCCCGGCCACGGGCGTGCGGCCGCCGTTCCGAACGTTCGTCGCCGTCCTCGCAATGGCGCCGGTCGCCGGGATCCCGCCGAAGAGCGGCGACACGACGTTCGCGATCCCCTGGGCGACCAGCTCCATGTTGGACCGGTGCCGGCCGCCGATCATACCGTCGGCGATGACGGCCGACAGCAGGGACTCGATCGCGCCGAGCATGGCGATGGCGAACGCGGGCCCGATCAGGTCGCGAATCGTGGAGAGGTCGATCCGTGGCACCGAGGGCCGCGGCAGCCCCGCTTCGATCGCGCCGAACCGGTCCCCGATGGTCTCGACGGGGAGCCCGAAGAGCTGGACCACCGCCGTCGCGGCGAGGAGCGCGACGATGGCGGGAGGCACGCGCCGGTTGAAGCGCGGCCACAGGATGAGGATCGCCAGCGTGCCTGCGGCTACGGCGATCGTCGTGAGGTCAGCCGTGTGGAGGTGTGCGGCGTACGCTTTCCACTTGCCGATGAAGTCCGCGGGCACCTCCGCGAGCTGCAGGCCGAGCAGATCTGCGATCTGCCCGGAGAAGATGATGACCGCGATCCCGCTGGTGAAGCCGACCGTCACGGGGTAGGGAATGAACTTGATCGCGCCCCCGAGCCGCGCGAGACCCAACGCGACGAGGAGCGCGCCCGCCATTATCGTCGCTACGATGAGCCCGTCCACCCCGTGGGTCTGGACGATCCCGTAGACGATGACGACGAACGCGCCCGTGGGTCCGCCGATCTGGACGCGGGACCCGCCGAGCGCGGAGATGAGGAAGCCGGCGATGATCGCGGTATAGAGGCCTCGCTCGGGACTCACGCCGCTCGCGATGGCGAAGGCGATGGCCAGCGGGAGCGCCACGATCCCGACAATGACGCCCGCGATCACATCCGCGACGAATTGTTGTCGCGAATAGTCTTTGAGAGTTGTAAACAGCTTGGGGACGAGCACACACCCTCCACACCCTGTGCGGGGTGGTGAAGAATCCATAGTGGCGAACAGCGGGGCACCATCCTAACGGAGACCGCGCCGGGCGGTCAATATGCCGTCCTGCCTTGCCATTGGACCGCCCGGTGAATGGGGTTAACGGTCCTCTGGACTACGCCCGGGTGCCTCCGTGGGACGCCTGTTCGATGCGATCCTGGATCTGATCTTCGCGCCGACGTGCCTGGGGTGCGACGGGCCGATCGCGCCGGGCGACAGCGCGCGCCTGGTCTGCCGCCTCTGCCGCACGAGGTTGCGGCCGATCCCGCCGCCCATCTGCGAGAGGTGCGGCGCGCCGCGCCTTCGGACCGGGCGCGAGACCGGCATGCGTTGCAGGGAATGCATGGACTGGCCAGCGCCGCTTCGCGCCGCCCGATCCGCCGTGCTCCTCCACCCACCGGGGGACCGGCTCGTGCACCAGCTCAAGTACCGGGGCTGGCACGCCCTCGCGGAGCCGATGGCGGAGCGGATGGCCGAGATCGTGCTGCCGCCGGACGTGGAGCGCGAGGCGCGCATCGTCGTCCCGGTCCCGACGACGCCGGCGCGGATCCGGGAGCGAGGCTACAATCAGGCCGAACGCCTCGCCCGCGCGTACGCAAGGCTCACGGGACGCCGCGTGGTCGAGGCCCTCGAGCGCGCGTCGGCGAAATCGACCCAGACGGTCTTGCAACCCGCGGCTCGCCTAGCTAACGTGGCGGGCGCGTTTCGACCCGCGGACGGGGCGGCCGAGATCGTCGGCGCCCATTGTTTGCTGGTCGACGACGTACTCACGACGGGCGCCACGGCGACGGAGTGCACCCGCACGCTCGTCGCGGCGGGCGCCCGTTGCGTCAGCATCGTTACGTTCGCACGCGCGCTCGATGCGCGTCGGCTCATTGCAACTTGATCCCGGAGTCGCCCATGGCAACCCGTGTGGCTATCAACGGTTTCGGCCGGATCGGCCGCAACATTCTCCGCGCGGCGAAGAAGTCGGGCGCAGATCTCGACTTCGTGGCGGTCAACGACCTCACCGACAACGCCACGCTCGCGCACCTGCTGAAGTACGACTCGGTGCACGGGATCTACCCGGGCACCATCGAGACGACGGAGAACGGCATCCGCGTCGACGGCGACGAGATCCGCGTCACCAGCGAGCGCGAGCCGGGCAAGCTCCCGTGGCGCGAGCTCGAGGTGGACATCGTCTTCGAGGCGACGGGCCGCTTCACGGACGCCGAGGCGGCGAAGGCCCACCTCGAGGCCGGCGCCAAGAAGGTGATCATCACCGCGCCGGCCAAGAAGGAGGACATCACCATCGTCCTGGGCGTCAACGAGGACAAGTACGACCCGGCGAAGCACCACATCATCAGCAACGCGAGCTGCACGACGAACTGCCTCGCGCCCGTGGTGAAGGTTCTGCTCGACACCTTCGGGTTCGAGCGCGGGCTGATGACGACGGTGCACGCGTACACGAACGACCAGCAGATCCTCGACCTGCCGCACAAGGACCTGCGCCGGGCCCGGGCGGCGGCGATGTCGATCATCCCGACCACGACCGGCGCGGCGAAGGCGACGGCGCTCGTCCTCCCCGAGCTGAAGGGTCGGATCGACGGGATCTCCATGCGTGTCCCGACTCCCGACGTATCGATCGTCGACCTGACGGCCGAGCTCGGGCGGGCGGTGACGGTGGACGAGGTCAACGATGCGTTCCGCAAGGCGGCGGAGGGTCGGCTGAAGGGGATCCTCGCGGTGTCGGAGGAGCCGCTCGTGAGCGTCGA
>VSDC01000272.1:0-3932 GCA_047459275.1 Gemmatimonadota bacterium | reverse complement strand
GGCCAGCACCGCCACGACCGCGCCCCGGACCATCACCCCTCCACGCCGAGCGGGTTGCGGAGCAGGCGCGCCGGCCGCGTCTCCCGCACGGGTGCGAGACGATCGCGCGACCGCATGTCGCTCCAGAGCACGTACGCCACCATCAACCCCGCCACGGCCGGCAGGAACGTCCCCCACGAGAAGTAGGAGTAGGTCCCGAATTGGGCGATCACGTGCTCGCCGATCATCGGCGGCGTGAACGGCTCGACCCGGATCGCCGCCGTGGGGTCGAGGTTGTGGCCGTACTCGTAGAGGCGGCGGCTCATGCTCCAGAAGCCGTAGATCGCGGTCCCCGCCATCACCGCCAGCGGGACCGCGGCCGCCCACCACCGGCGGACGAACGCCACCGTCACCGTGGAGAGCGCGATCACTCCGAAGAGAATCGGGAGCGTGTCGAGCTCCACGAAGAAGTCCTCGGAGATCTCCGCCATCCCGATGTAATGGTTGAGCAGGTTGAGCTCGGTGATGTCGCCGACGATCTTCGTCGGATAGACCACCATCCGGAGCCCCTCCGGGTACTGCACGCTGACCAGCGTCATCCCCCAGAGCGGGAGGAAGATCGACGCGGCCACCAGGATCGCCGCCGTGACCAGAAGCCCGGCCCGAAGCGTGTTCCTCTGCATCGTGTCCTCCATCGACGCGCGGCCTCCCGCCCCCGGCAAAGGGCCGGGGGCGGGAGAAGGGCGCCCGGCTCAGTGTCCTTCGTGTCCGGCCATGGCGAGCGCCGGCTCGCGCCGCTCGAACCGCATCTCGCCCTCGCCGTTGTCGTACATGGTCAGACGCATCCCGCGCGGGACGACCTCGATGTAGCCCTGCATCTCCTGATGGAGCGCCGAGCAGAAGTTCGTGCAGTAGTACGGGTAGACGCCGTACTTGTCGGCCACGAACTTCACCGTCTTCGTCTCGCCGGGGTCGATCACGATGTTCTTGTTGTACTCGGCGATGCCGAAGCCGTGGATCTCGTCACGCTGCTGCTCGGCGTTCGTGATGTGGATGATGACCGTGTCGCCCTCCTGGACCTGGATCCGACTGGGCTCGAAGTAGGTCCGGATCGCGTAGACCCACGCCTCGACCGTCCGCGTGCGCGCGTTCCGTACGACGCGCGCCTCCTGGGGGCTCCAGATCGCGTTCGGGTTGCGGTTCTCCTCCTTCGGATAGAATTCGATCGGGTTCAGGACGTCGCGGTGCACGAGCTGCGCGAAGTGCGGCTCCGGCTCCGTGAACGCCTCGTAGAGCATCGTCATCCGGTCGCCCGTCTTGATGTCGATGAGCTGCGACGACTCGGGGAGCGACGGCCCGACGCTCAGGTGCCGGCCCTTCGACAGCTTGTTCATCGCCACCAGGTAGTCGCCGCGGGGGTTGCGCGTGTCGCCGTGGGCCGTGACCAGGTGGCCGATGTTGAAGTGCACCGGGATCTTCTGGAGGATGAGCGACTCGGGGTCCGTGCCCGGCTCGTACGGCGGGAGCTTCCACTTCACGACCGCGCTCTCGACGAAGAGCGAGGTGTACGCGTTCCCCCGGCCGTCGAACTGGGTGTGCAGCGGGCCGAGGCCGACCGGGACCTCCATGACGACGACCTGGTCGTAGTCGATCACCGGGATCCCGTCCTCGTGGCCCGTGAACGCCTTCGAGTCGATCGCCTGCTTCAGCTTCTGCCAGGAGTAGACGGTCACCGTCGGCGAGAGCTTGCCGGAGCAGATGATGTATTCCCCGCTCGGGTCGACGTCGACGCCGTGCGGGCTCTTCGCGCACGGGACCAGGTACATGACCCCCGGGACCTCGGCCGGGTCGATCACCGGGACGCCGGAGATCCTCCGGGCGCGCCCCTCACGTACCGCCCGCTCGGCCGCACGCCAGTCCACCACCGCCACGTAGTCCCGGTCACGCTGCGACGCGGTGACCTCCAGCTTCCCCGTCGCCCGCTCGGAGTTGTAGCTCGTCCAGAACGCCCACCCGTGCGACGGGCCCTTCCCGGTCGCGCCCAGGTCCCAGTTGAACGGTGGCGTGAGGATCTGCCAGCCGATCGACATCTCGCCCGTGTTGGGGTCGATCTTGATCCCCGTGACCGCGCCCTTGTACTTCGTCGCGTAGTCCTCCAGCGGCTCGTAGCGCTGCGGGACCGGCACACTGAAGCGCGTCGCCACGAGGGCGTACTCGGTGTTGTCGGTCACCATCGATGAGCCGTGGTTCCCCATGGTGTTCGGGATCGGCCCCAGGATCTGCTTCGTCTTGAAGTCCCGCAGGTCGATCCGGGCGACGCGGTTGTTGGCGTTGTCGTTCACGAAGAGCCAGCGCCCGTCGTAGTCCCCGTTGGTCTTCGAGAGCGCGGGGTGGTGAACGTCGCCCCAGGTGTAGCCGCCCAGCATCGCCTTCGTCTCTTCATCGAAGCCGTAGCCGGTCCCGGGGTAAGGCGTGAAGACGGGGATCGTCGCGATGTGGCGCATGGACGGCACGCCCGCCACGTAGACCTGGCCGGAATGCCCACCCGAGTAGAAGAGGTAGTACTCGTCCAGGTCGCCGGGCTTGACGTACGTCCGCAGCGCGGCCGCCTGCACGTCCGCCGTCGCCATGACTTGCTCGCCGGGGACCGCCGGCCGACGGCCGCTCCGCGTCGCGAACCAGCCAACGACGACGATTGCGGCCGCCACGGCGGCGATCACGCCCATCGTCCGATTGTTCATGGTTCCCTCCGAGAGGTTGTGTTGTTCAGGCGCCGTGCGCGCCTTCCGGGACTGCCGAGGCCGCCCTCACGGCACGACCTCGAGCGTGCCGACCATGCCGAGCGCCGCGTGCGGATCGCACTGGAAGCCGTACGTCCCGGGCTCCATGGTCACGACCACGTCGTAGGTCTGACCCGGGATCTGCAGGTACGGCCCGACCTCGGGGAGATTCTTCCGCACGCTCGCCTGCTCCGCGGGGAACGAGACGTTGTGGACCCCCGACACAAGCTTGAAGCGAAGCACGTCCCCGCGCCTCGCGCGGATCTCGCTCGGTTCGAAGTAGTTGCCTGCCCCATCCGTGATCATCGCCACCTCGATCACGGTGCCGGTCGGCGTCACCGCAGCCTCCGCCGCCGGCACCGAAGCGGTCGCGCCGCCCGTGCTCGACTCTCCGGGCGTGTCCGCCGCGCACCCTGCCAGCGCCAGCACCGCGGCGACGAGCCATCCGGTCGCTCTCATCCCGTCCTCCTGTGTTCGGTCTCTCTCCGCGGCGCTCATCGGTGCGCCCACGGCCGCCGCTGCCGGTGCATCGACCCTTTGCGCGTGCCGGTGCGCCCTCCGACGTGCCCACCGCTGCGCCGCGGAAACATCATTTGCGGGTGATAAATAGCGACCCGCGATGCCGGCGGAAGTCGGGAAATGGAGGAATTTTGGTAGGGGATCACGGAAGCGGTTTGTAAGGAACTGCACTACACGCCGGGCGTGGGGCGGGGGTGTGATTTTCGTCACAGCGCGGGGGAGGCCGGGCGGCTAGCTTCGGTGCGAGATGAGATTCGTTCTCAACGACGGCGAGGGTGTGAGCCGGTCGAGGGAGCGATGTGGGTGACGACGGAGGAAGAATGGCGGCCGTGGACGGTGGAGCAGAGATGAGGGCGTCGGCGTCGCCGGGATCGACGGGCGCGCCGGTGGCGACGAACTCACCGCCCTTCCGACTGCCAGGCGAGCATTTCGCGGCCGCACTCGGGCTGTGGGGCGCGGGGGTCCTCGGGTTGGTCTGGGTGGCGCCGTCGGTCGCGCAGGGGCTCTTCCCGCTGCCGCGGGTGGTCGCGGTAACGCACCTCTTCACCCTCGGCTGGATCACGACGTCGATCTTGGGCGCGCTCTACCAGTTCCTGCCGGTGGCGCTGCAGCAAGCGGTGCGGTCGACGCGGGTCGCGCACGTGGGGTTCTGGC
>VSDC01000271.1:0-3934 GCA_047459275.1 Gemmatimonadota bacterium | reverse complement strand
CCGTGCCGTCCCCGGCCGACGTCCTGGGATACGAGCTCGGTGAACGTTTCACCGATCACGCCGGCGTGGTCCGCTACATGGAAGCGCTGGATGCTGCGTCGCCGCGGGTTGAGGTCCGGCGCTACGGCACCACCGTTGAGGGGCGGCCCCTGCTTCAGGTGGTCATCGCCCGCGAAGACTACCTGGCGCGGCTGGACGAGATCCTCGCCCTGAACAGGGAGCTCTCGAATCCGGAGACCCCGCCGGCGCGCGCGAGGCAGATCGCCGAGCGCAACCCGGCCGTTGTCTACTTCAGCTACGGCGTTCACGGGAACGAGAGCTCGTCGAGCGAGGCCGCGCTCTGGACTGCTTGGGACCTCGCCAGGGGCGACGAGAGCGTGGCCGGGGTCCTCGATTCGGTGATCGTCGTGATCGATCCGGCGGTGAATCCGGACGGGCGCGACCGGTACGTCAACTGGTACCGTCAGGCGGTCGGGGCGAAGCCGAATCCGAGCCCACAGGCCAGGGAGCACTTCGAGCCCTGGCCCGGCGGCCGATACAACCACTACCTCTTCGACCTGAATCGCGACTGGGCGTGGATGTCGCAGCCGGAGACCCGGGCGCGGATCGCGACCTGGGACACGTGGATGCCCCAGGTCCACGTCGATTTCCACGAGATGAGCTGGCGGTCGAGCTACTTCTTCTTCCCGGCCGCCGAGCCGATCAACCCGATCTATCCCGAGTACACCCTCAAGTGGGGCGAGCGGATCGGCCACGGCAATGCGCGCGCCTTCGACGAGCAGGGCTGGCTGTACTACACGGGGGAAGGGTTCGACCTCTTCTACCCCGGTTACGGCGACAGCTGGCCGAGCTTGCTGGGCGCGATCGGGATGACGTACGAGCAGGCGGGCGGCGGATCGGCCGGCCTGGCCATCGAGCGCCCCGACGGCACGACGCTCACGCTGCGCGATCGGGCGCTGCACCACTGGACTGCCGGCAAGGCGACGCTGCGCACCGTGGCGGCGGGGAAGGGAGAGCTGCTTCGCGACTTCGCGGCTTTCCACCGGAGCGTGGGAGAGGGTCAGCCGGACGTGCTGCTCGTGCCGGGCACGGACCAGAGCCGCGTCGAGGCGCTCGTCGAGCTGCTCCGGCTGCAGGGGATCCGGGTCGAACGGGCAGCGCGGTCGTTCCGCGCGGATGCGCGGCCGCACGACGGCTTCGCCGCGAGGCGTGAGTTCCCGGCCGGGACGTACCGCGTCCCGGCGCGGCAGCCGAGGGGGCGGCTGGCAACGACGCTCCTCCAGGCCGAAACGGTCCTCGATGCGACGTACTCCTACGACGTGAGCGCGTGGTCGCTCCCGTACGCTTACGGGGTGGAGGCCCACAGCGTGAGCCGCGTCCCCGACGCCGGATGGCAGCCGGTCGGCGAGACGACGCTGCTCGCCGCGAAGGAGTCGCCCGTGACCGACGGTGCGGATCCGTACGGGTACCTGGTGGCTCCGTCGTTCGCCGCATGGCCGGGGCTGGTGAAGTTCCTTGCCGACGGCGGCCGTGTCATCGCCCTGGACGAGCCGTTCTCCCTGGCCGGCCGGGCGTGGCCCGCCGGGACGCTCTTCCTGCCGAGGGCGTTGAACGCCGGTCTCAACGAGCGGGTTCGCAAAGCCGGGCTGGACGGCTATGTCGTCGCCACGGGGACCGGCTGGGTGGCCAACGGGAACGAGCTCGGAACCGAGGACTCGTACCTCCTGGAGCTCCCGAGCGTGGCCGTCCTCACAGGGAGCGGAGTGTACGCGACTTCGTACGGGGCGCACTGGTTCTTCCTCGAGCGCACACTCGGGTTGCCGTTCGACGCCGTTCCGGTGGATCGGCTCTCGTCGATCGATCTCGACCGGTACGACGTCCTGGTCGTTCCCGAGACGAGCCGGGGCGCACTCGGCAAGGCCGAGCTCGACCGGCTGAAGGACTGGGTGCGCAGCGGCGGCACGCTCGTCGCCGTGGGAAGCGGCGCGGCCGCGGTGGCGAAGGACGTCGCCGAGATCGAGCTCCGCACGGCCGAGACAGAATCGGACGACCCGGCTCAAGCGCTCCGGGGCCGCAAGGCGCGCGAGCTCGAGCGGTGGGAGCAGTCCGTGCCCGGCACCATTCTCGCCGCCCGGCTCGACCCGGCGCACCCGCTCGCCTTCGGCGCCGGCGTCGACGGTGATCCGGAGCGTGTTTACGTGCTCTACACCGAGGGTCGCACGTTCGAGCCCAAAGAGGATTTCGAGTCCGTCGCGTATTTCCCGGACGGCCTGAAGAAGGTCAGCGGCGTCATCAGCGAGCGGAACCTCGAGCGCCTGTCGCAGAGCACGTGGCTGGCCACGCGTGGCATCGGAAGCGGCCGGGTGATCCTCTTTGCCGACGACCCGCTCTTCAGGCACTTCTGGTACGCCGGCTTCCAGCTCTACACCAACGCGATCCTGCTCGGGCCGTCCCTCTGACGGGCCCGGTGGTGTAACGGTTCGGGAAGGGCGTTGCAGGTCGTTTCTGCGACGCCCTTCTGGTATTCTTGGGCAGCGCCGTTGGGCGGGCGCTCACGGGGGAGCGGCCGAGGCAACCGGCGCGCCCCGGGGAAGCCGAACTCCGCGGTCCGGGATTGCCATGGCGCCGCCCCGCGGGATCGCGTAACTCGATCCGCCGGTGGTCGGCCGGCCACGTGTGAGCGTCGGCCAATGCCGCGTGCCGTCTCGCGACGCGCACGGCGCCCCGACGGACCCATGAAGCCTCGCGCACTCCCCACGACGAGCGACCCGACACGCCCCGGCCTCGACGCAGCGCGGGCGGTGCTCCGGCGCCACTTCGGCTACCCCGATTTCCGGGGAGCCCAGCAGCCGGCCATAGAAGCGGTTCTCGCCGGCCGCGACGTGATGGTCCTCATGCCGACCGGCGGAGGAAAGAGCCTCTGCTACCAGGTGCCCGCGGCGGTTCTCCCGGGTCTCACCATCGTGGTGAGCCCTCTCATCTCCCTGATGCAGGACCAGGTCGACCGCCTGGACGCAGCCGGGATCCCCTCCGCGTTCGTGAATTCGACGCTCGAGCGAGAGGACGCCGAGGCGCGTCTCGATGCAGCGGAGAAGGGAAGGATCAAGCTGCTCTTCGTGGCGCCGGAGCGATTCGACAGCGAGCGCTTCCGGTCCCGGCTCCCGCGCCTCCGCGTCTCCCTCCTGGCAGTCGACGAGGCGCACTGCATCTCGCAGTGGGGTCACGATTTCCGACCATCGTACCTGCGGCTCGGCGTGGTGCGCGATCTGCTCGGGTGCCCGGTCATCGCGCTCACCGCCACGGCCACGCCCGAGGTGCGGCGCGATATCGCCAGGGTCCTGCGGCTCCGCGATCCGGTGGTCCTCGTGCGGGGATTCGACCGCGCCAACCTGAGCTGGTACGTACACCGCGTCCGGGGCCCGGCGGAGAAGGACCGCCGGCTCTTCGACCTCCTGCAGCGTCGCCAGCGCGAGCCGGGCGTCTCGATCGTCTACGCGGCGACGCGGCGAAGGGTGGACACGATCACCGACCTGCTCAATCGTTTCGGGGTGCGGACCGCCGCCTACCACGCCGGATTGGTCAGAGCGGAACGGCGCCGACTGCAGGAGGCGTTCATGTCCGGCGAGTTCCCCGTCGTGGTGGCGACGAATGCGTTCGGAATGGGGATCGACAAGCCCGATGTCCGGCTCGTCGTGCACTACGACATGCCCGGCTCCCTCGAGGCGTACTATCAGGAGGCCGGACGCGCGGGCCGCGATGGCGGCGCCTCCGACTGCGTTCTCCTCTACGTGGCCGGCGACGAGCGAACCCAGGCGTTCTTCATCGAGCAGGGGCATCCGGTGCGCGAGATCGTCGAGGACGTCTACGCCGCGCTGCTCGCGGCGGGCGGCGCGGCCGAGGTGGGCGTGCTCGCGCGGCGGGGCCGCCGGGCGCG
>VSDC01000270.1:0-3937 GCA_047459275.1 Gemmatimonadota bacterium | reverse complement strand
CGTCGCCCACAGCCATCGTCGCCCGCAGCCACCGTCGCCGGGACCGGCTCACCGCCCGCGGGGACGGACCGGCGCGCGGGCCGGACGCCACGCGGCGTAGGTGAGGCTGGCCACGAGGATTCGCCCCTGAGGACGCGACCGAACGCCGAAATCCCACTCCGCGCGCAGGCCGATGCGCAGGCGGAGCGCCGGGATCAGGATGTCGACTTCCGGCCCGAGGCCGAATACGCGATCCCGCGCGCCTCTCAACACCTCGGGCACGTCGGCGCCGCGGTCGTCGGTGACCTGCCACAGGGCGAACCCCGCCAACCCGGCGTCCAGCCAATCGAGGACGCGCGTCCCCGCGCCGCCCTGGATCTGGAACGTGTTGCCCCTCTGGATGTCTATCCCGCGCTTGGGACGGTTGAGGTCGTAGCTCAGCAGCACGGAGCCGCGAATCCGCCGCTCGAGATCGCCTCGCACCGCAACGCCGAGCGAGAACTGATGCGCCCAGAAGCCGCGCCCGATACCGCCGCCTCTCCGCGGCTCGAAACGGCCTGTCGGAGCATAGAAGGCGTACGACGCGCCGACATCGACATGCGGCGTCCGCCAACCCACCCTGAGGGGCTGTACGAAGACGTCCCCGAAGCCGGCGCGGTCGACCGACGCCCTCGGGTCGTCGGCGTTCAGTGAGATCCGGGCCAGCGGGACGCCGGCGGCCCAGCTCAGGTACGGGGCACCCGGCGGCTTGAGGGTCAGGGCGATGCCGAAAACGCCGGCGACGACGTCAATGTCCAGCCCCTCGATCGGGACGAGCCGGCCGTGTCGATCCCGGAGCCGGCTCGCGTCGAATCGGACGATGCGGTGGGCGAGGTAGAGGCCGGGCTCGGGCTGGGCGCCGGCATCGATCCCGACCGCGCCCAATAGCTTGTGGCCGAGATCCTGCCCGCGGGCTTTCCCCCCGGACAGGAGCACGAGGCCGAACACGAAGAAACCGAGGAGTATCGGCCCGGGCGAACCCGCGCGGGGGTGTCGGTGCTCCAGGTTCCGATCGGGCATGCGCGGCTCCGGTTGGGGTGCGGCCCGCGCGGTTGCAAGAATCACGCGCTGGGCCGTGGGAGCGACGAGCCTGGCGAGAATCCGCGGCACGGAGAAGAACCTTGTGCCGGGTCGCCAGGCACCGCCCCGATCCGAGCAATCCCGCGACCCGTCGATCCGACGACTCGCGCACAGTGCTTGCGGCTGGACGGCCGGCGTCACTCACCCGATCGGAGGCGTTCCATTGCCCATCACTCTCCGGGCCCTGCTCGTCGTCGCCATATCGATCGCCGTGACTCTCGCCGTGCGGGCCGTGCTCCGCCGATTTCTCCGGCCGGAGCGCGTGGAAGCCGCTCAGGAAACCGCCGGTCCCGTCATGGAAGCGACGGCGGCGCTGTACGGCGTGCTGGCGGCGTTCATACTCGCCGGCGTCTGGCAGCGCTTCGATGACACGCGCGGATCGTTGATCCTCGAGGCCAACGCGTACTCCAATCTGCGACAGATCGCCCGGATCTTCCCTCCACCCATCAACACCGAAGTCGGGAGCGCCATTGAGGAATACCGCGCGAGCGCCCTGCTGGAACTCGGTCTCCAGGCCAGGGGACAATCCGGAGATGACGCCGGAGAGATCATCGGTCGCCTCTGGCTAATCCTCGCCCGCTTCGAGCCGGCGACGGCGGGGCAGTCGGAGTTACAGACCCGGGCGCTCGACACGGTGGAAGAGCTCGGCGATGCACGGCGTGCCCGGCTTCTCGCGGTCGGACGGACGCCTCCGACGATCCTCTGGTTGATCCTGGCCGGCGGCGCGGCCGCGGTGCTCGCCTTGGCGATGATCTCGAGCGTCGGCGGCCGAATTTCGGCGGTCTATCTTGCCCTCCTCACCGCCGTCGTCTCGCTCACCCTTTACTCGATCTTCACCCGCGCCTACCCCGCGCGCAGCGGACTCCTGGCCGAGACGTCACGCCACAGCGAATACCTGCTCACGGAGTCTCGGGAACCGGACGTGGGACCGGACATGGGCAGGCAACCCCCGATCGTGCCCGATCGACGATGATCGCGGTTACGGCCTCTCCCGCCTCAACCCCTTTGGCCCACAGGCTTTGTCGTGTGGGCCGGCTCCACGACTCGCCGCCTCCACGGCTCCCTGGCTCCACGGTTCACCGGCCTGACCACCGTGACCAGCTCCTCCCACCTCCCTCGGCCTCGTCCCGAGCTCCCTTGACGTCGAGCGCGACGGCCCGTCCCTTGGGACCGACGATGCGTCCCGCGGCGTAGAACCACCGTACGCGCCGCTTCGTTCACGATCTCGAAGATGACACCCGACTTCATCGATACACTGCGCCACCGCCTCCTCGCCTTCTACGACGCCCGCAGCCGCGACCTGCCTTGGCGCCGCGAGGCGGACCCCTACCGCGTCTGGGTCTCGGAGGTCATGCTCCAGCAGACGCGCGTCGAGGCCGTCATTCCGTACTACGAGCGCTGGATGCGACGCTTCCCGACGCTGGAGGCGCTCGCCGAGGCCGACGTCGACGACGTGCTCCGCGAGTGGCAGGGGCTAGGCTACTACGCCCGCGCCCGCAACCTCCACCGCGCGGCACGACTCGTCCGCGAACGGTACCATGGCCAGATCCCCGGCGACGTCGAGGCGTTGCGCCGGCTCCCCGGCGTCGGCGAGTACACGGCCGGCGCGATCGCCAGCATCGCGTTCGGGATCCCCGCGCCCGCCATCGACGGCAACGTCCGCCGCGTCTTCAGCCGCCTCCTCGACGACCCCGACCCCGCGCCCTCGGAGTTGCGCCGCGTCGTCGCCGCACTCGTCCCCGAGGACCGACCCGGCGACTTCAACCAAGCGCTCATGGAGTTGGGCGCAACGATCTGCACCCCGCGCTCGCCGGCCTGCGATCGCTGCCCCGTCGCGGCCATGTGCCGGGCCCGCGCGAATGGGACCGTGGCCGAGCGGCCGAGGCCGAAGCCGAAGAAAGCGCTTCCCGAAGACGACGTCGCCACCGCCGTCGTCGTCGCCCCCTCCGGCCGCTTCCTCCTGACCCGGCGACCGGAGGACGGATTGCTCGGAGGGATGTGGGAGTTCCCGGGCACGGCGGTCCGGCCGGGTGAGACACCGGCCGAGGCCGCGCGCCGGGCGGCGGAGAACGCGCTTGCCGCGGAGGAGGCGCGGGAGGAGGAAGCGCTGGCGGCCGCGCACGACGGCCGCTCAGCCACCCGTACCGTGTCAGCCGACGCCGCCGGCCGGACCTGGGCATCCGGCGCGACGGCCCCCGCGGACCTAGAAACCGCCCCGGACGCTCGGGAGACGGCGTCCAGGCCCGAACCCCGGGAGGCGGCTCCCGCCTCCGAGACGTCCGCGGCCCTCGTCCCTGAACCGCTCGGCACCGTCGTCCACGCTTTCTCGCACCGCCGCACGACGTACCATGCCTTCCGGTTCGATCTGGATTACGAGCCGCCGGACCATGGACCGGCCCCGTCGAACGCCGGTCGCGCCTGGGTCACCCCCGCCGACACTGCGGGCTACGCCCTCTCCGCCGCCCAGCTCCGCGTTCTCGCACTGGCCTTTGAGGATGGAGGCAGGTGAGCAAGGAATCGCGTGATCGCAGGATTCTGGTGATCGCGGGATTCAGGTGGCCGCGGGACACTGCTGATCGCGGGATTCAGGGGGGCGCGGGACTCTGGTGATCACGGGATTCAGGCGGTCACGAGACTCTGGTGATCACGCCCCCCGGTGAGGAATCATGCCGGGCACATGCGCCGTCGGCACCAACAATTCCTGCAGACAGAGCACGACGGGTCGTGGACCGAACGGAACGCCGCCCGGCGAGCCGCGTCGCAGTCGTCGGGGGCATCGCCGCCGTCCCATACGAACATGGTCCTGCCTCCGAGGCTGCTCTCGCCCACGCCGCAGGAC
>VSDC01000269.1:0-3961 GCA_047459275.1 Gemmatimonadota bacterium | reverse complement strand
CCGGGAGACGGGGGAACGGACCGACGGGGGGGTGCAACACGACGCCGCGGCCGCCCCGGGCGTCCCCATGAACCGCCTGTCCGAGATCCTGGCTCTGGACCCGACGACGCTTTCTCGCAATCTTCGTCGCCTCGAGCGGGATGGGCTGATCCGGATCAGCCCCGCGCCGGACGACCGCCGGGTCAAGCTGGTCTCGCTGACGCCGAAGGGCGAGCAGCGCATCGCCGAGGCGTTCCCGCTCTGGACCCGGGCGCAGCAGCGGGTGGCCGAGGCGCTCGGACCGGAGCTCACGGCGTCGCTGCTGGACGACTTCGAGGCGGTCATGGCCGCCGACCCGCTAGATCCCGCGCATCCCGGGTCGCACTGAATTCCGGGTCGCATGCGACACGGGATCGCACCGGAACAACCATCAACCTTCGGGACTCATGAGCGCACTGATCGATTCCCTCATCGCCGAGCTGGAGAACGAGGCCGCGACGACGCGCCGCGTCCTCGAGAGGGTGCCCGAGGACCGCTTCTCCTGGGCACCGCATCCCAAGTCCATGACGCTGGGCAAGCTCGCGCAGCACGTCGCGGAGATCCCAGGGAAGATCGCGGACCTGCTCGATCCGCCGGAGTCGCGGATCCCGTTCGCTCCACCCCCCGTGGCGACGTCGCGCGACGAGATCCTCTCCATCCTGGAACAGAGCGTGGCGAACGCGGTTTCGAAGCTCCGCTCGTGGGGGGACGCCTACCTCATGCAGGACTGCCGCGTGATGCTCGGCGACCGCGTCGCGATGGCGGGCCCGCGGATCCGCTGGGTGCGCGCGGCCATGCTGAACCACTGGTACCATCACCGCGGCCAGCTCACCGTTTACCTGCGCCTGCTCGACGTGCCGGTGCCCGCGGTCTACGGCCCGTCGGCGGACGAGCCCGTTCCCGCCACGGCGGGCTGACATTGATTACATGACGCGTATCATTGTCGCGGCCATCCTCACCGCCGTCGCCACGGGCGCCCTCGCCTGGTGGCTCAAGGGCGACCTGGAGCTGGCCTGGCTGCTCGTCATCCTCGTCCTCCTCGGCGCCAGTTGCGTGATCGGTTTCGTCGCGGCGCTCGTCGTCCGCGCGCCGATCGCGCACGCCGCGGTGTTCGCGGTCGCCGCCGCGCCCATGATCGGGGCGGTCGCGCTCATGGTCGCGATGGAGACGCCCAACGCCTGGAACTCGCCCGGCCGCACCGGGATGGAACGTCAGGCGACGTCGGTCGCCGCAGACCTCCCGCGCATCGAAGCGCGCGTTCGCGAGCTCCTCGGCGCCGGCGTCGACGCCCTGGGCACCCACGTCATGGTTCACGGCGGGCGAGTCCGGAAGGAGCCGCTCCGCTTCGCCCTGGAGCGCGAGCCCGCCGTCGCCGAGATCCACGTCGACTTCGCCCTCGGGCCCGACCGCGGGCTCGCCCTCCGCGTCGACGGGGACTCCCTCGTCGCCGACCCGGCGGCGCTCGACTCCGCCCGGAAGGCGCCATGGCGCATCAACGCCGAGGCGCTCGAGCGTCGCTTCGACGCCCCCGCCATGCGGCTGGGCAGGGTCGGCGTCCCCCCATGGGAGCAGGGGACGCTCCTCCCGCTCCGCCTCGAGTACGGGGAGGACGACTGGTCGCTCCTCGTCCTCCGCGTCGGCGGGCCGCAGGGGCTCGAGGTCGTGCGCACGATCTCCCGCGACGAGAGCCGCGACGCCCTTGCCCGCGCCGCCGCGCGTACCGGCCGCGAGGTCAGCGACGTCCGCATCTACTTCACCCCGAGCTACCGCGGCGTCACCTTCGAGATCGGCGCGGACTTCGATTTCGTCGGCATCCCCGTCGACCGCCGCGGCAGCGTCCCCCTCGTCGCCCGCTTCCGGGACGGCGACTTCGTCTACGAGACCAGAACGATCCGCCCGACCGTCGGTGGCCAGGACGGTCCGCCCTCCCGCGGTGTCGATTCCGAGGGCCGTCGTTCGACGCATTGATGGAGCCGGGCGCGGCGCCCGCTCCGCATCGATGGAGCCGGGCGCGACGCCCGCTCCCGAACCCGAACGACGGAGGCTGGAATGCGCGTGATGGTGCTGGTCAAGGCGACGGAGAACTCGGAAGCCGGCATCCTGCCGAGCCAGGAGCTGCTGGCCGCGATGGGGAAGTTCAACGAGGAGCTCGCCCGGGCCGGCATCCTTCTGGACGGCGACGGGCTCCGCCCGAGCTCCGCGGGGAAGCGCGTGCACTTCGCGGACGGCAAGGTCACCGTCGTCGACGGGCCGTTCGCCGAGACCAAGGAGCTCGTCGCGGGCTACTGGATCTGGCAGGTCAAGTCGATGGACGAGGCCGTCGAGTGGGCTCGCCGCTGCCCGCACCCGATGCCGGGCGAGGAGGGGGTGCTGGAGATCCGGCCGTTCTACGAGCCCGAGGACTTCGGTGACGCTTTCACTCCGGACCTGCGGGGGCTGGAGGAGCGCCTGCGCGCGGAGGTCGCGGCGCGGCGCGAGTGATCGCGAGGGCGCGGCCGCAGGCTGGGGCTGCGCGCCTGGGTGCCTGCGGGGCGGCCCCGGCGGCATAAACCCCGGGGCCGCAGCACTCGCCGCGACCCGTCGGGCAGATTCCGGCGAGCCTGGAACCGGACGCGCCGTTTCCGGTCCGGGCGCCGCGGTAGCATGGTCCCGCGTCGGGCGGCCACACGGCTGCGCGCCCCGCTCGGACGCACGGCCGCGCCAATCGATCCAATTCCTCAAACCCGAACCCCATTCCCGAACGGAGAACGCCCACAATGGCCACGACCACGAAAACCAAGATCCTCACGCACCTCTGGTACGCGGCCGGCGCGGAGGAGGCCGCGAAATTCTACTGCTCGATCTTCCCCGACTCGCGCATCGAGCGCGTGACCACGCTCCAGAACGAGACGCCCAGCGGCCCACCGGGCTCGGTGAAGGTCGTCGACTTCACCCTCTTCGGTCAGCCGTTCCAGGCGATCACGGCCGGGCCGCACCACGAGTTCAACGACGCCATCTCCATCGTCGTCCTCTGCGACGACCAGGCCGAGCTGGACCGCTACTGGAACGCATTCCTCGAGAACGGCGCCAGGCCCCAGGGGTGCGGCTGGCTCGCCGACCGGTGGGGGCTGCGCTGGCAGATCGTCCCCGCGCGCATGAGCGACTGGCTGAGCGACGACGACGCGGCCCGCGCGGCGCGCGTGGGTGAGGCGATGTTGAAGATGGTGAAGCTGGATATAGCGGCGCTGGAGGCGGCGTATCGGGGGGAGTAGGGGGTAGGTCTGAGGTCTTGGGTCTCGGGTCTTGGGTTGCGGTGGCGGGCACCGGAAACCTAGGACCCGGGACCTGAGACCCAATACCCGGGAGCGGGGGCAGGGCGGGGGCGCGGAGCGCAGGACGCCCGGGCGGCCAGTCACGTCGCCCTTGCGTCCCCACCCCGCGCCTATTATCATGGGCGCCCCGAATAAAACCCGAAAGTCGGCTAAACACACCATCGAGGAGGCCCGCATGTCCACAGGCTCTGCCACCGCGGTCGTCATCACGCCGGACCAACTGCTCGAGTACTGGCTCGGCCACCGTCGCCTGACGCGACGCGTGATCGAGGCGTTCCCCGAGGACCAGCTCTTCACTTTCTCGATCGGCGGGATGCGGACCTTCGCCCAGCTCGCCATGGAGCTTCTCGCCACGGGAGCGCCGCTGCTGCGCGAGCTGGTGACGGGCGAGTCGGCCGCGCTCAAGGAGCCCGAGATCACGTCGAAGGAGGAGCTGCTGCGGCGCTGGGACGAATCGATGACGGAGATCGGCGACCTGTGGAAGCAACTCCCGGCCGGGCGCTTCCAGGAGACGCACACCGCCTTCGGCGTGTACCCCGGCCCCGTGTACGACCTGGTCCTCTACACGATCGATAACGAGGTGCACCACCGCGGCCAGGGCTACGTCTATCTCCGCGCGCTCGGGATCGAGC
>VSDC01000268.1:0-3993 GCA_047459275.1 Gemmatimonadota bacterium | reverse complement strand
GCTCGCCGAACACGGGGAGGAGGTAGAGCGCCGGAGAGAAGAGAGTGTCCGCACCGGTCACGGCGCCCAGCGGCGCCACCATCATCGCGCCCGCCAGCCCGATCAGGGGGAGCGCCGTGGCCACGCCAGGTCCTCGCTGCAGCCGCAGCCACACCACCGAAAGGAAGACGAGGGAAAGCAGCGCCAGCGGCACGACCGTCCGCCGACCCGCCTGCGCGAGGCCGCTCCGCCATTCCACCCGCGAGACCGGGTCGAAGCGCGCGTGCAGCACCGTGTCCGTCCCCGCGACCAGAGACCACGATCCCTCCGGACCGGGTCCCGCCGCGAAGTACGGGCGCGCGCCCATCCGCTCCGCGAACCGATCCGCAAAGCCGACGGCCCCCTGCTGCTCCATGACCAGCCCCGTCTGGAGCAGCGCCGCGGCCACGACCCGCTCCCCCCTTCCCTCCACCGGCCGCGTCACGTATAGGTATCCGAAGAGCGGACGCTCGGCGTAGAAGACCGTCCCGTCGCCGAGCTTCGCCTCCCGCGGCAGTGCGCCTCGGTGCTCGCCGGCCCACGCGATCAGTTCCCCCGCTCCGTCGAAGAGGGCAATCGCCGAAACGGCCGTCCGCGCGCGGATCTCCCCGAGCGCCGCGAACATGTCGCCGCGGTCGGGCGCCGCGGCTCGCTCCGCGGCCCGCTCGGCCGCCAGTTGGGTCCGCTCGATGAGGGCGTCCATCCCGCGGTCCAGCTCACGGGCGAGCCGCGCCTGGTGCGACGCCTGGAGCCGCGGCCAATCCGCGTCCAGACGCTGCAGGCGGTACTCGACCACCGCACCCGCGGCGCACGCGGCCGCAAGCGACGCCCACGTCGCGACGAGCAGCACCGTCGGCGTGCGCTCGACCCTCGCGGAAAGCCCCGCGCCGGGACGCCGGGTCAGGCGCCACCACACGGCCGGCGCCGCCACCAGTGCCGCCGCGCCCGCAAGCAGGTACGACGACGCCAGTGACCGTGACCAGGCCAGCACCAGGATCGCCGCGGCATACGCGATGCCGCAGACGAGGGCGGTGCCCCACTCCGGCGCCCGCCTCATGAGACCCTCACGTCGGGTTGCTCGCAATGCACGATTCGATGCCGTCCGTGTCCATCGACGAGATGAGCTGGGTCGACGTGGCCGCGCACCTGGCCCGCGATTCGCGGCTCATCGTGCCCGTCGGCGCATTGGAGCAACACGGTCCCCACCTCCCGATCGGAACCAACGTCCTCATCGCGCGCCGCATCGCCATCGACCTGTCCAGGGAGTTCGGCGTGCTCCGCGCGCCGACGTTCCAGTACGGCGTCAACGTCGACGCCGGGCGCAGCTTCCCCGGAACCGCGTCCCTCACGGCCAAGACACTCCACCGCGCCCTCAACGAGCTCCTCGGCTCCTGGGAGTCGCACGGGGTCACCGAGTTCATCATCCTCACCGCCCACAGACACGCGCCGCACCTCGACGCCCTGGCCACGCTCCTGACCTACCGCGCCCGCGTCCGCGTCGTCGAGATCTGGGACGCGGACATCTCGTCCCTGCTCGAGAAGCAGGATGAGCCGCTGCACGGCGACGAGGCCGAAACCTCGATCATGCTGTACCTTTACCCCCGGCTCGTTCGGATGGATCGCGCGCGCGACGTCCCGTTCCCGCCCGCCGAGGTCCGGCGGAACCGCCGCGGCGGGTTCCCGGTCCCGCCGTCGGAGAGCGCCGGCAGCTTCGGCTACCCGACCGCGGCCTCGGCCGAGAAGGGCGAACGGATCTATCACGCGATCCTCGACGCGGTCCGCCGCGCGGTCTTCCTCGAAGCCGTGCCCTCGGAGTCCGATACTCTTTGAGCCCGGAATCTCCAACTCGCGAACTCGTGCGTGTCTTCCGGGGTAATCCCGGATCTCGCCCGTTCCCAACGGAGGCTCGAATGCGACGTCCCATTGAACGCCTGCTCGCGTGCCTCGTCCTCTGTCTCCTCGGCGGCCCCGCGGCGCTCTCCGCCCAGACGACCACGCTGGACGAAGGGTCGTTCCGCCTCTACATCGCCGGCCGAGCGATCGGGACCGAGAACTTCAATATCCGCCAGAGCGGCACCGGCGACGACGCGATCATCATCGCGCAGGGCTCGATCGCCGTCGACACCGCCGGCGCGCCGCAGGAGGTGCGGACCATCCTGCGCGTCGAGGGGGCGTCGCTCCGCCCCTCCGATTACGACGTGACCGTGCGCGGCGCCGCCGACCAGCGGATCGTCGGGCGCGTCATCGGCGGGCGCTTCAGCGCACGGATCGTCTCCCCGGCCGGCGAGCAGATGCGCGAGTACCTGGCCAGCGAGGGCGCCGTCCTGGTCGACGCCGGCGTGGTCCACCACCACTACTTCCTCGCCCGGCGCGCCGAGGCAGGGGCGAGACGCATCCCGATCATCATACCGCGGCTCAACCGCCAGGTCACGGGCACCGTCGAGGAGGCGGGCCGGGAATCCGTCCAGGTCGGCGGCCGCACCGTCCAGGCGCGACGCTTCGCGATCGCCCTGGCCGGCGGGCCGGAGATCCAGCTCTGGGTCGACGATCGGGGCCGCGTCCTGCGCCTCGAGGTGCCCCAACGCGGGTTCGAGGCCGTGCGGACCGGCGCGCCTCGATGAGCCCCGTCCCTGGCCGGGGCGCCCGTAGATCTACCGCGGGCGAGAGCGTCGCCCGGCGCGCCGGCACGCCGTCCGGGATCGCGGCGGGACGCGGGCAACGCTTTGCTCGCCCGGCGCGTCTGAAACCGGGGGCGGTGTCGCCTCGTATGTCGCGGCGTCGTGTTCACCGATCGTTGTATTCACCGGTGTCACACAACCGGTGCCGCACATGGCGGCATGCCCACATCGAACAGGAGATACGAGCGGTGCATCCACGCAGACCTTCTTGGTGGCCGGGATTCGTCCTCCTTTGCGGTCTGGCCGCGACCACGCCGGCCGCGGCGCAGCAGGCGCCCGTGACGCTTTCCCTCGAGGAGGCCATCGACCTCGCGAGGCGGAACAACCCCGACTTCCTGATCCAGAAGAACGACGAATCGGAGGCCGACTGGGCCGTCCGTGAGGCGTACGGCGGCCTCCTCCCCTACGCATCCATCGGGGGCGGCATCGGATACGACGCCGCCGGCGAGCAGCGTCTGGGCGTGTTCTCGAGTTCGGACCTCGGGATCGGCCGGACGCCGGCCTATCTCTCGTCCAGTTACGGCCTCACGGTCGGCTACCGCCTGAACGGAGACGTGCTCTTCCGGCCGAGGCAGGAAAGGGCGAACCGCAACGCCACCCGGGCACGCATCGAGGCGGCGGAGTTCAACCTGAAGGCCGAGATCACCCGCCGCTACCTGGCGGCCGTCGCCGCGCGGGACGGCGTCGAGCTGGCGCGCCAGGAGCTCGAACGCGCCACCGAGAACCTCCGCCTCGCCGAAGCGCGCGTGGCCGTAGGCGCCGCCATCTCCCTCGACGCCAAGCAAGCGGAAGTCGAGCGGGGGCGCGCCGAGGTGGAGCTGCTCCGCGCCGAGAACCTGCTCCGCACGGAGACGCTCCGCCTGCTCGAGGCCGTGGGCGTCGACCTCGATCGGGAGGTCCGCTTGACCAGCGAGTTCGAGGTATTCGAGCCGACCTGGTCCGTGGACGAGCTGGTCGCACTCGCCGTGGAGCACCACCCTCAGCTCCGCGCCCAGCGAGCCGCCGAGAGCGCGGCCCGGACGTCTGTCAACATCGCGCGCAGCCAGTACCTGCCCACCCTCGACCTGACCATGAGGTGGAGCGGGTACACGCGAGAGGTGGTCGACGACCAGTACCTCATCGAACAGTACCGCCGCGGCATCGACGACCAGCGCCGGCAGTGCGAGCTGACGAACGAGCTGGTGAGCCGGCTCAACCCGCCGCTCCCGGCGGAGGACTGCTCCCGCCTCGTCTACGACCCGGCGCGGGAGGCGGAGATCCTGAGGAACAACGACGTGTTCCCCTTCAGCTTCGCGCG
>VSDC01000267.1:0-4007 GCA_047459275.1 Gemmatimonadota bacterium | reverse complement strand
CTCCCGATCCAACTGTCGATGATGCGGCACCCGGGTCCGATCACGGTCTCCGTGCCGATCGTGGTGTTCCCCTCCAGGACGACACCCGGGTAGATCACCGAATCGGCGCCGATCCGGACGTCGACGTCGACGAGGACGGTCTCGGGGAGGAGGAACGTGGCTCCGCCCGCCATGAGGTCGCGCACGACTCGGTCGCGGATGATGGCGCCGGCGCGGGCCAGGGTCGCGCGGTCGCGGACGAGGCAGTCCTCGTCGGGCGCGGGTACGGTGGCGGCCACCACGCGCACCATGTCCTCCATCCCGCCGGCGGCGCGAGCGGCCAGCTCCTCACGGCCGAACCAGCCCGCGAGCACGCCGGCCGCGCCGACGATCGCGCCGTCCCGAGGCGAGCCCACGAGGGACTGGAGCGAGGGCCCCAGCGTGGGCGCCGCGGCGTCGACGAGCAGGACACGCTCGACCGATTCATCCAGCGCATCGAGTGCGGCGGCCCACCACTCGTCCGGCGCGACCCTGACGATCCGGACGGGGAGGTCACGGATCACCGACTCGTCGAGCGGCACCGCCGTGAGCAGGAAGAGGTTCGCGGGTGGAGGGTCGAGGGAGGCGAGGGTGCGCAGCCCATGCCACGCGAGTGCCCGGCCGGCCAGCGGGTGGATGTACGTCGGCACGCGCGATTTCATCGCGTCCTCGTCCGGATGCCTCAACGCGAGGGCGATTCCGGCCCAGGAGCTCATCGGGAGTCAGGCGTAGCGAGCCCGGGCTCCAGACGTCGGCGCCCGCTGAGAGATCTGTCGGTTCTGGGCGTCCACGAAAACCAGACGCGGCTCGAAGTCCTCCAGCTCGGAGGCCTCGTAGTTGGCGTAGCTGATGATGATCACCTGGTCGCCGGGGTGCGCGAGACGAGCCGCGGCGCCGTTCAGGACGATGGCGCCCGATCCCGGCTCGCCGCGCATCGCGTACGTCTCGAAGCGCGCCCCGTTGTTGATGTTGACGACCTGGACCCGCTCGTACTCGACGATGTCGGCCGCCTCCATGAGGAGGGCATCGATGGTGATCGAGCCCTCGTAGTTGAGGTCGGCGCCGGTCACGGTCGCCCGGTGAATCTTGGACTTGCACATCACTCGCTGCATGATCCACCCGCTCACATGAGGATCACGTTGTCGATCAGCCGGGTCTGTCCGACGAAGGCCGCAACCGCGAGGACGTTCCCCGGGCTGGCGGGCTGCGTCGGTTGGAGGGTTTCGGGGTCGACCACCTCCACGTACTGGACGCGGACGCCGGGTCGGGCCAGCTCTTCGTGCACGAGCCGGCGGAGCCGTTCGGCGTCCCGCTCGCCGCCGGCGAACGCCTCGGCCGCGTGCGTGAGTCCGCGGTAGAGGCCGAGGGCGGACTCGCGCTCCTCGGGGCTCAGGTAAACGTTGCGGGAGCTCATCGCCAACCCGTCCGGCTCCCGGACGATCGGCGCCACGTCGATCTCGATGCCGAGGTCCAGATCCGCGACCATGCGTCGGATCAACACGGCCTGCTGGAAGTCCTTCTGACCGAAGACCGCCACATCCGGCCGCACGATCCCGAACAGCTTCGCGACGACGGTGAGCACGCCCTCGAAGTGGCCGGGCCGGTAGGCGCCGCAAAGCGTCTCGGCCAGCCGCCCCGGGACGACGCGGACGATCGGCTCGCCGCCCGGGTACATCTCCCGGACGTCGGGCGCGAAGATGAGGTCGACGCCGCGGCCCGTGGCCAGCTCCACGTCCCGCTCCAGATCGCGGGGGTAGCGATCGAGGTCCTCCTGTGGCCCGAATTGGAGCGGGTTGACGAAAATGGAGAGGACGACGCGGTCCGCCAGCTCCCGGGCGCGGTCCACGAGGGAGAGGTGGCCCTCATGGAGGTAGCCCATGGTCGGGACGAGCGCGATCCGCTGGGGCCGCATCGCTGCGACGGCCCGACGCACCTCGGCCTTCGTGCGGACGACCATCACTCGAATCCGTGCTCCGGTCCGGGATACTCGCCGTTGCGCACGGCGGCCACATACTCGGCGATGCCGGCCCGGGCGGCGCCGGCGAGGTCCGCGAAGCGACGGAGGAATCGGGGCTGGAAGCCCTCGTTCAGCCCGAGCATGTCGGGGAGGACGAGCACCTGCCCGTCCACGTCCGGCCCTGCGCCGATCCCGATGGTGGGGACCGCCACGGCACGGCTGATCTCCGCCGCGAGGGCGCTCGGCATGAGCTCGAGGACGATGGCGAAGCAGCCCGCCTCCTCGAGGCGCGCGGCCTCGGCCTTGATGCGGTCCGCGGTCGCCGCGTCGCGCCCCTGCACGCGAAAGCCGCCAAGGGCGTGGACGGACTGGGGCGTCAGCCCGAGGTGGCCCATGACGGGGATCCCGGCCTCGACGAGGACCCGGACGTGCCGGGCGACCGTCTCATCGCCGCCCTCGAGCTTGACCGCCTCCGCCCCCGTCTCCCGCAGGATCCGCCCCGCGTTGCGCAGCGTCTCCTCCGCCGATATACGATAGGTCAGGAACGGCATGTCCACGACGAGGAGCGCGCGATTCACGGCCCGTCGCACGGCGGCGCCGTGGTGGATCATCGCCTCGAGCGTGACGGGGATCGTGGAGTCGTAGCCGCAGACGACGTTGCCGAGGGAGTCGCCGACGAGAACGATGTCGACGCCGCCTTCGTCGACGAGTCGGGCAAAGAGGTAGTCGTAAGCGGTCAGCGCGACGATCTTCTCGCCGCGCCGTTTCATTTCCAACAGGTCCCGAACGGTACGCCTCCGCTCGGCACCGGGATGATTCACACTCATCCGTCGTCGTCTGGGGCCCGGACGAACCGGCGAAAACGCGCTCGCTGGCGCGCGATCGATCTCCTCACGCAGAGGTTGCAAGCTAACGGCCATACCCCCCGGTGTCAAACGTGATTCGCTACGATTCGCTGCTGGTTCACTACCTTGCGCAGGAGCTCGACGGGCGCGTCGGCGGCGCGGGATTGGAGGCGCTAGAATTCGATCTCGAGAGGCGTGAGGCCGTGCTGGCGCTCGAGGGTGGAGACGCCATCCTGTGGCGCCTGCACCCCATGGACGGCGTCGTGGTGCCGGGACCGGCGCCGTCGCTGCCGACGCCGGTCCCCCTTCCGCGCCGGGCGACGATCCGGCGGGTGAGCACCGCCCCGGACGAGCGCTACCTCTGGTTCGAGTTGGGGACACCGAATCCGCGTCCCGACCGGGCGGCGCGGGTCGTGGTCGAGCTCATGGGGAACCAGTGGAACGTGCTCGCCCTCGACCCGTTGGGGCGGATCATCGCCGCCCTGTGGCCCCGGAGCGCGGGCGGCCGCCGACTCTTCCCGGGCGCGGCGTACGCGGCGCCGCCGGCGTCCACGCGGCGCGGCGCCACGTCGCCGGTGTCGCCGGAGGCGTGGCGGGAGCTCCTGGGAGGCGTGGCGCCGGAGGACCGCACGCGCGTGCTGGTGGACAACGTCGCCTACACGAGCCCGATCAACGCCGCGGCGATCCTCGGGGACGCCGCCAGGGACAACGGATCGGACGCTCTCGACGCGGCGTACGAGCGGTACGCGGCCCTCGCCTCCTTGCCCGATCCGGCGCCGTGCCTCCTCCGGACGGAGCGGGGCGACCAGCCGTACCCGCTGCCGCTCCCCCGGGTCGAATCGGACCCCTTCCCCTCCCTCCTGGCCGCCATGGAGGCGGTGTCGGGCGCGGAGCGGTCGGCGGCGGCGCCGGCGGTCGGGCGGGAGCTGCTCGACCGGCTCCGAGACCACATCCGGCGTGCCGAGCGCCGGCGACGGCGACTGGAGGAAGAGCTCGCGGGCGCGGCGGCCGAGGCCTCGTCGCTCCGTCGGCAGGCCGATCTGCTCCTCAGTCAGCTCCATCTGGTCCGGAAAGGGATGACGAAGGTGGAGGTCCCGGACTTCGAGGGCGGCGTGGTCGAGATCGGGCTGGATCCGGCGCTCACCCCGTACGAGAACGCCCAGCGGCTGTACGAGGCGGCCAGGAAG
>VSDC01000266.1:0-4017 GCA_047459275.1 Gemmatimonadota bacterium | reverse complement strand
GTTCCGGTCATCATGGTGACGACGCGCAGCGCTCGCGACGACATCGTCGCCGCGGCGCAGGCGGGCGTGAACAACTATGTAGTCAAGCCCTTCACGCCCCAGGTCCTCAAGGAGAAGATCGACCAGGTCCTCGCAGGGGCGGCGAGAGCGAGCTGACCATGGCGGAGCGGAATCGCGTCCCCAATGACGTGCTGAGCGACTCGGAGGCGGCGCTCCGGATGATGGACGCCATCCTCGAGGAGCTCCAGGGAGGGAAGGACCGGGACGAGGCCGCCCTGGACCACGCCGTGGGCCAGGTGATGCAGCGGCTCGAGGCCGTCACGCCCGGCTCCCCCGACCTCGCCGCCCTCGTCATGCACGTCTACCTCGACGTGATCGAAACGCTCAGGATCCTGCGGCGCACGCGGTCGGCCCTCGAGCGGGCGACGGTCGAGCAGGTCCAGGCAACCCAGCAGAAGCTGCGGGAGGTCTCCTCCACGACCGAGCTCGCGGCGACGGACATGCTCGACGGGCTGGACCGGGCGATCGCGATGGTCGATCGTCTCGAGGCGCTTGCGGCCGACCGTCAGGATGACGAGGAATCGAAGAACGTGCGGGCGGAGCTGCGCGAGGAGCTCTATCGCCTCATCGTCGTCCTCCAGTTCCAGGACATCGCGGCGCAACAGCTCAGCCACGCCTCGAGCGTGCTGCGCAACGTGGAGCAGCGACTCGAGCGCGTGGTCGGCCTGCTCGACGAAGCGGACCTCGTCTCGTCCCCGGACTCCGAGGGCGAGGCGCCGGACCAGGCGCACGAACGGACGCGCACCTACGACCCCGCCGCCTCGATGCTGGACGCGGAGGACCGGCAGGCGCTCGCCGACGAGATCTTCACCCCCATCGCCACCCGCGACCGCTGAAACATCACGGCATCGCGATCCGCCCCGCGACCCGCAGCGCGCCGTCGCGACCGATCCCGACACGGAATTGGGGCGGGACGTACGGCACGTTGGGCGGCGGGCCGCTGTCGCGCAGGTCGAGGATGAACAGCGCCAGCGTGGCCGCCACGCCGATCTGCGTGGCCAGGAGGCCCCGGCGAGCGCGCTCGTCCAGCGCGCGGGCATCCCGGTCCAGGTTCGCCACTTCATCGTCCGCGTAGCCTCCTTCCGGGAGTGCCTCGCACCGACTGGCATCCGTCGCACAGATCTCCGAGATCCGGTCGTAGAGTCCGTCGGCCTCGAGCGAAGCGGATAGACCGTAGACGGCCGCGACCGCCGTGAGGCCGAGCATCCCCCACTTGGCGACCGAGAGCGGCCTCCATCCGCCGATACGGGCCCTGCGGCTCCGATCCACCGGTACGGCGACGCGCTGCGCTGCGGTCTCCGCGATCTCCGGCCCCCTCACGGCCTCCACGACCGCCGCCGCCGTGCCGGCCTCCCCGATCGCCGGCAACCACCCCCTCGATCCACGCACACCCTTCACGTGCTGACCCAGCGTATCCGCCGGCCACGCCGTCGCCAGCACGACGACCATCGTCGTTCCGATCGTGCGCCACCTCATCTCCTCACCTCGACGCGTGCAATCGTGCCTCGTCGTAGCGCGGTGACGACCCCGCGCCCGTCTGCCGCCGGCGGCGCGACGATCGAGTCCCCGAGTCGGGTTCGCCAGAGGACGGAACCGTCCAGCGCGAGCCCGATGAGGGCGCCGTCGAGCCGACCGACGATCAACTGCTCTCCCGCGAGCGTCAGCGCTCCCAACGCCGCGCCCCCCAGCTCCACCACCCCCTCGGCGGCGCCGCTCCCGGCCGGGATCCGCCAGATCGTCGCCTCCTCCGTGAGCACGTACGCGTCGCCGTCGCGGGCGACGACCGGCGCGGCCAGCACCGGGGCCCCGACCTCCGCTCGCCACCGGATCACCCGCGCCGCCGGGTCGTAACCCGCGACCTCCCCGGAGTACAGCGGCACCAGCATTACATCGCCCCGAGCGACGAGCGGCGCGGACACCCGTGCCGGGAGCGGGGTTCGCGCCAGGATCGCGCCGCTGGCCGGATCCAGGTGGTACAGCGTGTCCGCTCGCGTGGCCACCAGGACCGCGTCGCCCGCCGCGGCCGGAGGCGCGGCGATGCTCCCGGCCAGCCGGGCGTTCCACCGGACCGCCCCCGTCGCCGCGTCCAGCGCCGTCACCGTCCCGCTGTCCGCCGCGACGACCACGGCGTCCCCGGCCACGAGCGGTGCGTACGCCACGGCGCCGACTTGCCGCGCCCAGAGTTCCCGGCCGTTCCTCAGGGCGAGCGCGGCGACTTTGCCGCCCCTGCGGTCCGTCGCGGCGTAGACCCGATCCCCCGCCACGGCGAAACCCGGGATCGGGCCCCCGAGGCCGCGGTCCCACACCCGCCCGCCCGTCTCCGGCGAGAGCGCTATCACGTCGCCTTTCCCCGTCGCCACCACCACGAGGCCGCCCTCGAGCCGCGGCGCCGCGAAGACGCTCGGGCCTACGTCCCGCCGCCAGACCTCGGTCGCGACGGGGCCCGCGGCGCCTGTGTCGGGATTCGCGACCGGCCGGGGCGCGACCGCCAGACCGGGGCCGCCCCGCCCGCACCCGACCATCGCCAGCCCCACCAGCAGAACCCCGACGGCTGATCCGCGGGTACGCGAATTGACACCCTTTCCCGTCATTTCTACCTTTCGGCGTTCGGCGCATAACGACGCGGTGATCGCCGTACTGGCGGGAGGAGGCCGGGTACTGGAATGGCTGTGGTCAGTGAGATTCGGGATCTGGGACGGCACGTGGGCGACGTCGTCACCGTGCGCGGCTGGGTCGAGACCACTCGCTCGCATGGAAAAGTCGCGTTCGTCGTGGTCCGCGACGGGACCGGGATCGTGCAGGGCGTCGTCCTGCAAAAACAGGTCCCGCCATCTGTTTGGGAGAACTTCGAGCGCCTCACGCAGGAAACCAGCGTCAAGGTCACGGGCGCCGTCCGCGAGGAGGCACGCGCGCCCGGCGGGTACGAGCTGACCGTCGACGACATCGAGATCGTCCAGATCGCCGAGGAGTACCCGATCCAGCCCAAGGAGCACGGGATCGAGTTCCTCCTCGACCATCGCCACCTCTGGCTGCGCTCCAGCCAGCAGCGGGCGATCCTGCGGGTGCGCAACGAGGTCCAGAAGGCGATCGCGGATTTCTTCTACGAGCGCGGCTACTTCCGCGTCGACTCGCCCATTCTGACCGGCGCCATCGGCGAGGGCGCGTCCGCGCTCTTCGAGACCGACTACTTCGGCGAGAAGGCTTACCTCGCCCAGACGGGCCAGCTCTACCTCGAGGCGGCCGCCGCGGCGCTCGGCAAGGTCTACTGCTTCGGCCCCACGTTCCGCGCCGAGAAGTCCAAGACTCGCCGCCACCTGACCGAGTTCTGGATGGTCGAGGCCGAGGTCGCCTGGTTCGACTCGGACGACAACATGCGGCTCCAGGAGGAGTTCGTCTCCTACATCGTCGCCCGCGCGCTCGACCGTTGCCGCGCCGAGCTCGAGTACCTGGAGCGCGACACCTCGAAGCTCGAGAACGTGGTTCCGCCCTTCCCACGAATCTCGTATACCGAGGCCATCGAACGGCTCCAGGCCAAGGGGAGCGAGATCCAGTGGGGAATGGACCTCGGTGCGCCGGACGAGACCATGATCTCCGAGGACTTCGACCGGCCGGTCTTCATCTACGACTACCCGAAGGAGGCCAAGGCCTTCTACATGAAGGAGAACCCCGAGGACCCGCGCACCGTCCGCTGCGACGACCTCATCGCGCCCGAGGGGTATGGCGAGATCATCGGCGGGAGCCAGCGCGAGGACGACTACGACCGCCTCCTCGCCCGGATCCGGGAGGAAGGGCTCCCCGAGGAGGCGTACGGCTGGTACCTCGACCTGCGGAAATACGGCACGTTCCCGCACTCCGGCTTCGGGCTCGGCCTCGAGCGGACCCTCGCCTGGATCACCGGACGGCCGCACATTCGGGAGATGATCCCGTTCCCGAGACTGATCAACCGGCTGCACCCGT
>VSDC01000265.1:0-4021 GCA_047459275.1 Gemmatimonadota bacterium | reverse complement strand
ATGCTGCTGACGATCACCACCACGCACGAGCCGGCGACGGATCTCGGTTACCTGCTCTACAAGAACCCGGCGCGGGCACAGAGCTTCGATCTCCCGTTCGGGAACGCGCACGTCTTCTACCCGGAGGCGACGCCGGAGCGGTGTACGGCGGCGCTCCTGCTGGACGTGGATCCGGTCGGTCTCGTCCGCGGGCGGAAAAGCGCGGATGCCTCCCTGGAGCCGTACGTCAACGATCGGCCGTATGTCGCCTCGTCGTTCCTGAGCGTCGCGATCGCGCGGGTCTTCGGGACGGCGCTGTCGGGCAAGAGCAAGGAACGCCCGGAGCTCGCGGAGACGCCGATCCCGCTCGTCGCACGGATCGTGGTCGTACCATGCCGGGATGGCGAAGACCTGCTGCGGCGGCTGTTCGAGCCGCTCGGTTACGCGGTCGAGGCCGAGCGCCACCCCCTCGACCCGGAGTTTCCGGAGTGGGGCGAGAGCCGCTATTTCACGCTCACGCTGCGCGCGACGACGCGGCTCGCGGACCTGCTCCGGCACCTGTACGTCCTCGTGCCGGTGCTGGACGATGCGAAGCACTACTACGTGGGCGAAGACGAGATCGAGAAGCTGCTGCGGCAGGGGGAGGGCTGGCTCGCGTCGCATCCGGAGCGGGACCTCATCGCGCGCCGCTACCTGCGCCACCGCATGAGTCTCACCCGCGCGGCGCTGGCGCGGCTCACGATGGAGGAGGAGCCCGACCCGGACGCCGCTGCCGAGGCCCGTGATGCGGCCGAGCAGGAGGTGGAGGAGCGGATCGGGCTCAACGAACAGCGACTCGGCGCCGTCGTGGCCGCGCTGCGCGCGAGCGGAGCGAGGCGCGTCGTCGATCTCGGCTGCGGCGAGGGACGGCTGCTCAGGATCCTCCTGAACGATGGGCAGTTCGAGGAAATCCTCGGGATGGACGTCTCGGTCCGCGCGCTCGAGATCGCGCGGGAGCGGCTCCGCCTGGACCGTCTGCCGCCCGGGCAGCGGCAGAGGATCCGGCTGATCCACGGGTCGCTCACGTACCGCGACCCGCGGATCGAGGGCTTCGACGCGGCGGCGGTAGTCGAGGTCATCGAGCACCTCGATCCCCCGCGCCTCAAGGCGTTCGAGCGTGTGCTCTTCGAGTTCGCGCGGCCCCGCACCGTGGTCATGACCACGCCGAATCGGGAATACAACGAAAAGTTCGAGCGGCTGCAAGCCGGGGCCTTTCGCCACAGAGACCACCGCTTCGAGTGGACGAGGAGCGAGTTCGCCGCCTGGGCGCAGGCCGTCGCGGAGCGATTCGGCTACGCCGTGCGCTTCCTGCCGGTGGGCCCCGAGGATCCGGTGCTCGGCGCGCCGACGCAGATGGGAGTGTTCGCACGTAGGTGAGAAAACTGTCGACGTGCGGTGAACGGAACGGAGGGGACGAACGATGACGAAGGAGGAGTTCGAGAGGGTCGCCTCGCGACTCGGGGCGGAGGCCCGGGAGCATCCTCGACGCTACCGCGCTCGCGTCCTCGCCTTCGGCGCGCTCGGGTACGCGTACGTCTTCGTCGTCATGGCGGCATTGCTGGCCGTCGTGATCGCCCTCGGCTGGCGTATCGCGAGGGAGGGCGACGCAGGAGCGCACGCCTTGGCGAAGCTGGCGATCTCGGCGGCGGTCCTGTGGGTTGCGGTGCTCAAGTCGATCTGGGTTCGCATCGATCCGCCGGTGGGGACGGAGCTGCGGCCGGAAGAGGCGCCGCAGCTATTCGCGGATGTCGAGGCGATCCGAAGGCTTCTGAAGGTGCCTCCGATCCATCGCACGCTCGTGACCGACGAGCTCAACGCATCGGTCGCTCAGATCCCGAGGCTCGGCTTCCTGGGGTGGCACCGCAACTATCTCGTGCTCGGCGCTCCGCTGATGCGCGCACTGCGCCCGGCGGAATTCCGCGGCGTGCTCGCGCACGAACTGGGGCACCTGTCTCGGGCGCACGGCCGCATGTCGGCGTGGGCGTATCGCGTTCGGGAGCGCTGGAGCCGTGTTCTCACCGAGCTCGAGCGGTCGGGGTCGTGGTTGAAGGTCGTATTCGAGCGGTTCTTCGAGTGGTACTCGCCGCGCTTTGCGGCGTACACGTTCGCCCTCTCTCGGGCTCACGAATTCGAGGCCGACCGTGCCGCAGCGCGCATCGTCGGCCGGGCGGCGTACACCTCGGCGTTGAAGCGCCTGGCCATCGTCGAACGGATCCTTGCCGGACACTGGTCGGCGGTCTGGTCGCGGACCGCAACCGAGCCCACGCCGCCGGCGGAGGTCTACGCGGCGTTCCACGCCAGGCTCGCGGATCCGGTCGCGCCGGCGGAAGCGGCGGAGTGGCTCTCCGAGGCTCTCGCGCAACGGACCGAGGGCTTCGACACGCACCCGTCGCTCGCGGAGCGGCTCGCGGCGGCCGGCGACCCGGATCCGGCCGCCCTTCCGGACTGGGCAATGCCTCCGGGAGGTAGCGCGGCCGACCACGATCTGGGTGAGCACGCAGAGCGCATCACCGCACAGCACGAGGAGGAGTGGCGCCGTGCGGTGGCGGATCACTGGAGCTCCCTTCACGCCGAAGCCGTACGCCGCGCGGCGCGCCTGGCCGAGCTCGATGCACGGGCGACTACCGGGATGCTGACGCCGGAGGAGCGCTGGGAACACGCCGTGGAGGTGGCGCGCGCCCGCGGGTCGGAAGAGGCGCTGCCGATGCTGCGGGATTTGGTCCAGGAGGGGGGCATCGGCGCGGAGCCGCGCTTTGCCCTCGGCCAGATGCTCCTCGAGCGTGGGGACCCCGAAGGTTTGCGGCACATCGAAGACGCGATGGAGCTCGATCGCGACTGCACGCCGGCCGGGTCGGAGCTGGCGATCGAGTTCCTCGAGCGGGCCGGGCGCGAGCCCGAGGCCGAGCGGTTCCGCGAGCGGCTGCGCGCCTACAACATGGAAACGGAGAAGGCGATCGAAGAGCGAAAGCTGGAGAACCTCCGCGCGCGCGACAGATTCCTTCCGCACGGGCTGGATCCGGACGCGCTTCGTCCCGTGGTCGACGCGCTACGAAAGAATCCGATGGTAGTTCGCGCGTGGCTCGCCCGTAAGGAGGTCGAGTATCGCCCCGAGCACCCGCTGTACGTGCTCGGCGTCCGCCCCTCCTCGTTCCTGGGCTACGTGTCCGCGAGAAAGATGCGAGCGCTCGTGGACTGGCTCGCGGCCGAGGTGCCGTTCCCCGGCGAGACGATCATCGTCGCGACGGTCGGGGAGTATCGGAGGATCGGCAAGAAACTCCGCAAGATCGCGGGCGCCGAGATCTACGATCGGCGCCGCTGAACGATAGTCGAGCCGTGAAGATCACGATTCCGGAGCTGTCGCTGGTGGTGCTCGTCGGTCCGTCGGGGGCCGGCAAGTCCACGTTCGCGCGCCGGCACTTCGGCCCGTTCGAGGTGCTGTCGTCGGACTACTGCCGCGGGCTGGTCTCCGACGACGAGAACGACCAGAGCGCGACCAACGACGCGTTCGAAATACTCCACTACATCGTGGCCAAGCGTCTCCGGCGGGGCAAGCTCACGGTGGTGGACGCCACGAACGTCCAGCCGGAGGCGCGGCGGCCCCTGGTCGCGCTCGCGCGCGAGCACGACGTGCTGCCGGTCGCGATCGTGTTCAACCTCACGGAGAAGGTCTGCCGGGAGCGGAACCGCGCGCGGCCGGACCGGGACTTCGGCCCGCACGTGATTCGCAACCAGATGAGCCAGATGCGGCGCTCGCTGGGCAACCTCCAGCGCGAGGGCTTCAGGCACGTCTTCGTGCTGAACTCGCCGGAGGAGGTGGAGGCGGTCGAGATCGTGCGGCAGCCGCTCTGGAACGACCTCAGGCACCTCCACGGCCCGTTCGACATCATCGGGGACGTGCACGGCTGCCTGGACGAGCTGGTCGCGCTGCTCCGGGAGCTGGGCTATTCCGTCGCGCTCGAGGCAGGCGACGACGGTGCGCCGGCGTACATTGTCGAGCCGCCGG
>VSDC01000264.1:0-4057 GCA_047459275.1 Gemmatimonadota bacterium | reverse complement strand
GCGGGGCCGTACGCCGTCGGGTCGCGTGGCGTCGCTGCGCGTCGTCGCCGATGGGCGCGAGTTCGTGGTCGCGACGCCGGACTCGATCCGGCGGGTGCTGCAGCCCGAGCGGGGGCGCTGGTTGAACAGCGCGCGCTTCACGCTCGAAGTGGAGCGCCGGGGCGGGGAAGTCACCGGCGTCGTGGCGACCGGGGGCGGCTGGGGCCACGGGATCGGGATGTGTCAGATGGGGGCGATCGGGCGCGCCCGCGCCGGGCAGGATTACCGTCGCATCCTGCGCACGTACTACCGTGACACGGAAATCGTCAAGTTGTACTGATCGACCGACGACCGGGTGGGAAGGACCAGATGAACGGGGGCCGAGCATGATCCGCCGTGGGTGCCTCGCGTTGCTCTGTCTGCTGGCCGCGCCGGCGGCCGCGACGGCGCAGTCGCTCGAAGATTACGATTACGAGTACCTGACGTTCCGGGGGGCGGGCCTGGAGTACGGCTGGATCTGGCCGACGAAGGTCGAGCCGACCGCCGCGTATTCGCTCAAGGTGGACCTGGGATTTCTCGGACCGAATGTGCGGGTCGCGCCGTCGCTGAGCTTCTGGAGCTCGCGGGTGGACGCGGAGGAATTGCGTCGGCTGGCGGACCAGCTCTCGGATCTCGGCGCTTCCGTCACGCCCGCCGAGCTCGGCCGCATCGAATGGCGCGACTTCTCCCTCTCGGTGGATGGTCAGTACGTATTCGAGGTCGAACCACGCGTCGCGCCTTACGTGGGGGCGGGCCTCGGAGTCCACATCTTCGATGGCAGCGGCCCGGCCGTGGATGGGACTTTCCTCGAGGACCTGCTGGACTCCATCACCGCGGGGTTGAATGCCGTGGTGGGGATCGAGGTGTCGCCCGTGAGGCGGTTCCGGATCGGGGTCGAGGCGCGCTACACGCTGGTGGAGGACGTCCGCTACCCGGAAGTGCGGATCGGCGCGTCGTACACGCTCCCGACGAACGGCGGAGGCGTCTGATGAGCAACGTTCGCGTAGCGATCCTCGGCACGGGCGCGATCTCGCAGGTGGTCCACCTGCCGATCCTGACGGAGCTGGAGGGCGCCGAGGTCATGGCGGTGTGCGACGTCGACCGGCCGAAGGCGACGGCGATCGCGAACCGCTTCGAGGTCCCGCGGGTGTTCCGGACGGATGACGAGGTGTTCGCCTCGCGCGACGTCGACGCGGTCGTGATCTGCACGCCGAGCCATCAGCACGAGGCGCAGGCGATCGCGGCGCTGGAATCGGGGAAGCACGTGCTGGTGGAGCGCCCGCTCGCACTGACCGCCGAGGGCGCTCGCCGCGTGATCGAGGTTGCCGAGCGGACTGGCCGGACGGTCATGGTCGCGCTGAACAACCGCTATCGTCCCGACATCCTCGCCTTGCATCCGTTCATCAAGGGCGGAGAGTTCGGCGAGCTGTTCTTCGTCAGGGCCGGGTGGTTGAACCGCAAGGTGCGCACGGTGCGGCCGACGTGGCGGCACCGCCGCGCGACGGCCGGCGGAGGCGTGCTCATGGACCTCGGGACGCAGGCGCTGGACCTCTGCCTGTGGCTCCTCGGCTACCCGGCGGTGGCCCGCGTGAGCGCCTACATGCATCCGGGCGAGGGGATGGAGGTGGAGGACTCGGCGGCGGTGATGTTGAGGCTGAAGGACGGCCCGACGGTTTCGATCGAGGTGACGTGGAGCCTCCTGGGCCCGCGGGACCGCCACTACCTCCAGGTGCTCGGCAGTCACGGCGCCGGCTCGACATCGCCCCTGAGCGTCTACAAGGAAGTGGAGCACGGACTCCTCGACGTGACGCCGAACGTCGTCGTGGGGCGGGAGAACGCATACAAGGCGTCGTACCGGCAGCAGCTCGCCCACTTCATCGCGGCCGCGCGAGGAGAGCAGGAGGCGGCGCTCCCTCACGACCAGGTCGAGCTCGTGCGCCTGGTCGAGCTGGCGTATCGCTCCGCGGCGGAGGGACGGGAACTGGACGCGTGAGGGGAGGACCGGCGCGGCCGGTCCTCCCCGGCTCGGCGCCGGATCGGGGGGCCACCGCATACGTCTACGACGGGGGCCCCTTCGTGTGCCCGGCTACCGGGTGCCGTACCGTGTCTGGATGAGGAGGGCGCCGCCGGCGACCGCCGCGTCCTGCCCGAAGCGGTGGGCGGCGTCCGTCGGCCCGAGGAACTCCACGCTCTCGACGTCGTCGAGGCGGATTCCGGCCAGGTACTGTATGGGCCCGTGGACGCGCGCCCCGTTCACGACGAGGACGACCGGCTCGCAGAACGGCTGGCCGGTACGCGAGATCGGGCCCGCGCGCGATGGGGACCGCCGATCGGATTCGACGCAGATGCCGAACTCCGACCCATCGCGTGTCACGAACGACCCCTCCCGGACCGACAGGCCCGTGAAGCTGCGGATCACGTCCGCCAGCCGTGAGCCGCGCATGCGCGCTTCGTCCATCGCTTGCCCGGCGATCCGGTACGCCTGTGGGGTGGAGACCGCTCCTCCGGTCGCCTGGCCGCCTGCGGGCAGCGGCGCGGCCTCGTCCGGCGAGCGGGCCGCGACGGCGCCGGCGGGCGACGGCGAATCGAGCGTGAACACGTGGAGCGGCGCCGTGGCCCTCACCGTGGCCGCGAGGGTCCGGCCGTCGGGAAGCGTCGCCTCGGCACGGATAGGGAGCTCCAGCGGGACGTTGCAGACCCAGAATCGCCCCGCCTCGTCCGTGACCGCCTCTCCCTCGATCGACGCGCGGTTCACGGTTCTGATCCGACCGGACGAGAGGGAGACTCCGTGCCGGTTCCAGGCGAACGATACCGGTACGCGCGGCACGGGCAGCCCGGTCCGCGGGTCGCGGACGAGAACGACCAGCACGCCCGTCTCCTGCTCGATGAGCCCGGGAACGGGCTCCGCATCGGGGTCCGGGGCGGGACAGGCGGTGGCGAGGATGCGGTCGAGGGGAGGCACCGCGAGCTCGATCGGCTCGACGTTGTCGGTGGTGACCACCACCTCGACCGGCGGCAGCGCGGCCAGCGGAAGCGAATCGAGCCGCGGATGCCAGAACTCCACGCCGTAGACGCCCGGGGGGACGTCGCTGATCCGGAACCGACCGGCCGCATCCGCCCGTGTCCAGTAGGTCGTGCCCGTGATGCGGACCGTGGCGCCCGAGAGCGGCGCCGGTCTCGTGCTGTCGTATACGACGCCGTCGAGTTGCGCGCGAATCGCCATGTTGATCGGCTCGCCGGATGGCGGATAGACCCGGACGACCTCGCCGCCGTCCTCCTGGATCGCCGTCACTCGCCGCCGGGCGTCCCCACCGCCGCCCGGAACCAGGACCGATTCGACGAGGGGCATGCGGATGGACCAGCGGCGCACGAACCAGAGGCCGTTGGGGAGCGTGGCGAAGTCGACGCGCCCTCCCGCGCCGATCGTCGGGAAGCGCGTCTCCGGAGCCACGTACGTGAACTCCAGGAAACGAAGCCGTGCGCTGTACGGATCCAGCCAGAACGTCCCTTTGATGTCGGGGATATCCCGCCCGCGCACCGGCTCGAACGCCAGCCCGATCATGCCCTCGGTCTCACCCCGCCCGGCGACCAGGCGCATGCAGTGGTGCTCGACGAAGGAGTCGGAGAGGAGGACCTCGGCGCTCGGCGCGAAGAAATCGAAGAACCGGCCGCCTTCGACCGCCCGCACGTACCCCTCCCTCGCGAGCTCCTCCGCGGGGCGGCTTTCGAACGGCTGTCGGTAATACCCGGAGAGCGGACGAATCGTCTCCTCGAGCACGCGGCCCCGGTCCGGGTCCAGCCTGCGCCGGTACGTGGCGCCCTCGAAGCGGAGAATTCGCTCCGTCTCCGATCTCAGCGTTGCGTCGAGAGCCTTGCGTGCCTCCTCCCAAACCCGCGCCGTCTGCGCGCTCGTCTCATCCGGGCGTACCACGCAGCGGCGGTCGTCGCCGATGGCGGTGAGCTCGTCGAGCGTGATGGCGCGCATCGGGACTTCCATGCGGTAATCGAGCGTTTGCCCGGCGGCTAGCTCGAGCACGGG
>VSDC01000263.1:0-4063 GCA_047459275.1 Gemmatimonadota bacterium | reverse complement strand
AGGTCGGGGAGCACGTGGTCCGCGCCCGCGGCCGCGAGCGAATCGAGATCATAACGCCCGGTCGCGACCCCGATGGCGCACACGCCCAGCCCCTGCCCGCACGTCACGTCGAAAGGCGTATCGCCGATCACGACCACGTCCTTCCCCCGGAACTCCCGCCGGGTGTGCTCGAACGCGCGCTGCACGGCGATGGCCGGGAGCGCGTCCCTGCGCTCCGCATCCGACCCGTAAGCACCGAAGAGGAAATGGCCGTCGAGCCCGGCCGAGCCGAGCTTGAGCGCCGCGCCTCGCTCGATGTTGCCCGTGAGCAGCCCCACGACGGCGTCGTCCCGGTACTCGGCCAGTGCGTTCAGGATCTCGGGCACGCCGGGCATGACCGTGGTTCGGTGCCCAGGGGTCGCGAGCTCGGTCGCAAGCCCGCGCAGGTAGCAGCGCCAGAGGTCGTCGAACCCCTGATCGATCTGGGCGTCGGTCAGGCCCGCCTCACGCATCAGCTCCCGTGCGATCTGGGGGTCGGTCTTCCCGTCGAACGGGTGGGTCGCGATCGGGCCGGTCACGCCGTACACCTCGAGGAGCGCCCTGTGGAACGCACGCTTCGCGGCGCCGTTGGTGCTGAGGAGGGTGCCGTCGATGTCGAAGAGGATCAAACGTCTCATCTACCGATCACATCCTGCGGGCCGGCTCGCCGCGGCTGCAAGGCAGGGCGCGGGCGCCGACGCCGGCGGCCTCGTCGCCGCTGCAATACCCGCCTGCATCGCGTCCGATCCCCGCGCTGTGCGATCAAACCGTGACCGCCCGCTCGATGGCGCGCTCCACGGCGTAGGCCGCGAGCACGCCGAGGGTGAGGAGGAGCGCCGGGCTGGGTTCGCGGGCCTCGGTCGCCGTGGACACGGCGAACGTCACGTCCCCGTCGAACGTCGTGTGCACGGGAGAGATCCGGCGCGCTACGCCGAGAGCGGCCATACGCGCGAGCGCCTGGAGCGCCGTGCGCCCGAGTGGCGCGTCGGTCGCCACGACGGCGAGGGTCGTGTTCTGGCCCGGCTCCACGCCGAGCGCCGGAACGCCGCGGTCGGAGATGGCGCCCTCGCGGATGGCGCGCTCCGTGCCGATGAAGCGACCCTCCACATCCCGCGCGCCGGCGATGATCCGCCCGTTGGCGTCGAGGACGTCGCCCATCGCGTTCACGACCACGAGGGCGCCGACCGTGCACCCCGCGGGCCCCTCGACGGCCCACGTCCCCACGCCGCCGGGCATGGCGCCCTGGAGCCCGCGGAGCTTGCCGACCGTCGCGCCGGTGCCGGCGCCCACTCTCCCTTCGGCGACGGGACCGGCGCTCGCGGCCTCGCACGCGGCCCGGCCCATGGCGGCATCCGGCCGCCGGTCCGCGCGGCCGACGCCGAGGTCGAAGATGACGGCCGCGGGGACGATCGGCACCCGCGCGGGCCCGGTGTCGAACCCGGCGCCTCGCTCCTCGAGCCATTGCATCACGCCCCCGGCCGCGTCGAGGCCGTAGGCCGAGCCGCCGGTCAGCAGGATCGCGTCGGCGCGCGGAACCAGGTGCGTGGCCGTGAGCGTCTCGAGCTCCCGCGTCCCCGTGGCGAGACCGCGGACGTCGCACGCCGCCCGGAAAGGGCCCAGCACGACGGTGCACCCCGTCGCCGCTTCCGCATCGGTCGCGTGACCGACGCGAATTCCCGGCACATCCGTGATCGCCGCCATCTCACGCAGCCATCGATCGTCCTGTCCGTGAGTCGCCCCGCCCGCGCGCCCTGCGGCGCACCGCGTCCCGGAACGCGAGGAGCAGCCGACGGTCGGGGTCGGTTTCGGGCGCCGTCGCCTCGTGCCGCTCCGGGTGCCACTGCACGCCGATCAGCCACGGATGGTCTGGCGCTTCGACCGCCTCCACGGTTCCGTCCTCGGCAACCGCCACCACCTCGAGCCGCTCTGCCACTTCTTTGATCCCCTGGTGGTGAAACGAGTTGATCAGCAGATCCTCGCTCCCGAGGATCTGCGCCAATCTCGAACCGCGCCGGATCCGCACCCGGTGCGTCCGCCGCTCCCACGTTTCCGCCTGCATGTGCGCGAGCACCGTCTCCGGCCGCTGCGTCGGCAGGTCCTGGTACAGCGTGCCGCCCAGGCACACGTTGAGGAGCTGGCACCCCCTGCAGATCGCGAGCACCGGGAGCTCGCGCTCGAGGGCGAGCTTGAGCACGGCCAGCTCCGTCCGGTCGCGCGGCCGGTTGACGATCCCGAGCTGCGGGATCGGCTCCTCCCCGTACAGCGCCGGATCCACGTCCTCGCCGCCCGTGAGGACCAGCCCATCGCAGCGGTCCAGGAGCGTGGGGAGCGAGCGAAGATCGTGCGCGGGCGTGATCATCAACGACGCCAGCCCGATCCGCTCTAAAACCTGCAGATAGATGGCGTAGAGCGCGATCTCGGGGCGCTGGTACGGGCCCGCTTCCGGAACGATCGTCGCGGTGACGGCAACGAGCGGTCTCATGCCCGCTCGACACGTCAAGTCCGGTGCCGTCAGGGCGACGGTCCGATCTCGTCAGGGCGACGTGGCGGCTTGCCGCGGCAGCGCGCCCCGAATCACCTCGAACAGGAGCTGCCCCACCCGATCGTTACGGATAAGGCCGCCGAAGTGCTCGGCGCCCGGACCCTTCGCGAAGAGCGGGATCATCTGCGCCGTGTGGTAGTCGGTCGTGTACCGGGCGACGAGCTCGCCATCCGGGCCGCCCTCGATGGCCAGCCCGCCCGTCTCGTGGTCCGCCACGATCACGATCAGCGTCTCCGGGTGACGCTCCTGGTACTCGAGGGCGACGGCGATCGCACGGTCGTAGTCCAGCATCTCCGCCACGACCGTCTCGAGCGGCTCGTTGGCGTGGCCGCGCCAATCCGGCTGCGATGCTTCGACCATGAGGAAGAAGCCGGCCGGATTGCGGTCCAGGATCTCGAGCGCGACGCGCGTCATCTCGGCGAGGGTCGGCGTGCGGCCGTCGATCGCGCGGTCCATCCCCTCCGGCGCGAAGAGGCCCAGCAGCGCCTCGATCGTGTCGGTCCGGAGCGAGCGGAGCTGCTCCGCCGACTCGATGTAGGCGTACCGCCGCTTCAACTCGGGGAGCAGATTGCTGGCCCCGTTCGCGCTGCCATCGAAGAACTGCCGGCCGCCGCCCAGGATCACCTCGATCGACTGCCGCGCCATCTGACGCGCGATCTCAGGCTCCATCCGACGGTGCTGGACGTGGGCGGCGAAGGACCCCGGCGTCGCGTGCGTCACCGTCGAGGTCGCCACGAGACCGGTCGAAAGGCCCCGCTCCTCCGCGACCTCGAGGACCGTCCGCCGCGGCAGCGTGTCCGGCCCCATCCCGATGGCGCCGTTGTACGTGCGTACGCCCGTCGCATACACCGTCGCGCCCGCCGCACTGTCCGTCACCTTGTGAGAAGCGCTCCTCGTGTCGACCAGGCCGATGACGGGGAACGCCTCCACCGCGAGCCTGTCCGACGCGAACCGGGCCGCGGTCCAGTAGCTCACCCCCACCCCATCTCCGATGAACAGGATGAGGCGCGTCGGCTGCGCAGCGGGCGTCGGCGCGGCGACCTCGCGAGGCGCCGAGCCGCAGCCAGCGGCCAGGACGAAGAGCAACGCCACGAACACACGCATTCTCATCAGGTCCTCCAGGAACTCTAAACCCGCCGCGGCGCGAACCTTGCGCCCAGGACTACCCGAACCCCGCTACGGACGCCGGAGACCGGCCATGACCGATCGCAGAGAGTTCGCACCGGAAGAACGGGACCCGGATTTCGATTACTACAACGCCGCCCCGCCCGACATGCCGCCTTCCCCCGCCGGCGCAGACGTCGAGATCGGCGGCGAGGCCGCGGCGTCACGACGTCAGGCGGGCGTGCCCCGGCGACTCGCCCGCGATCCCGAGCGAATCCCCGGTCGCAACACCCCCGGCCCGGAACCCATCCTCGGTTACGACGGCATGCGAACCGACGACGTCCTCGCCTGGATCGGCGAAGCCGACCCCGAACCGGACCAGCTCCGCGCCATCCTCGA
>VSDC01000262.1:0-4064 GCA_047459275.1 Gemmatimonadota bacterium | reverse complement strand
GGATCCGCCCAGTTGTTGATGTTGCCGTGGCGCTGACCGGGCAGGGCCGGGTTCTGGTTGGTGAAGTAGTACTGGAGACCTTCCCGGGGCATCTCAACCAGGCCGGCGTACATGATGGCGACGCTGTCCGTGCGCTCACCCGTCTGGCCTTCGGCGTCGACGCGCACTTTGACCCGCTCGATCCCGCTCACGCCGCTCGTGCGGTAGACCGCTCGTGCCTTCCCCGACTGATCGAGGGTTCCAGACAGCGAGGGGTTTGGTCGTCCCTGTCGGTTCGTGTCGTCTCCGGTGGCGAAGAACGTACCGCCCGGCCGTCCGACGTGGGGATGACCGCCAGAGAACTCGACCGGTTCGGCGCTGAGGGCGAACTGTCCCCCGGCCGCCGGTCGCCCGGAAGGCTCCCAGCGTGCCTCGATCTCGATCTCTGTGAGATCTCTGCGGATTCGCCACTCAGCACTGTAGGGATCGCTCCAGGTTTGGGAGTCGGCATCGAAGACGCGGGCGAACACGGGCTCCACCGTGCGCCTGCTCAACCTCATCTCGACCACGAGCGTCTCGTCCAGCACGGCGACGGGTGCCTGAGCCGTCTGCTCCTCTCCTCCGACCCGCGCATGCACCAGCATCACGCCGTCCTCGTACACCGCCGTCGTGCAGACCGGATCGGTGTGAGCGCATGCCGCGGTTTGCGCCTCGTCCGGGCTTCCGTCCGGCATCCACTCCCACCCGGTCACCTCGAACGGTGTGCCCTGGGCGGTGCTCGCCGTGAACGTCACGGGCGCTCCGCGCGGGACCGCGGAGGCATCGGCTTCGAGGAGCAATACGTCTTGCAGGACCGAGACCGTGACGCTCGCCTGTTCCACCCGTCCGCTGACGACACCACGCACGTACATGGTTCCGATGCGGGAGGGTGCGTAGGTGCACGTGGGCTCCGTGCCGCAAACGGTGTGGTAGGGATCGTCGTCGCCATCGTCGTCCGTCGGCCCCTATTCGCTGAGGGACGGCGCTACGGCACCGGAGAGTTTGAGCTTGGCCGAGGCCGAGTCCGGTGGAGTGGCGTCGGCCGAGCCGGAGTCCGGCGGTGGCGGAGGCCCGTGGTCCGCCCAGATCCACTCCAGGACCGTGAAGGGTGCGCCGTTCTCCGTCCGCGCCGTGAAGTGGACCGGCGTGCCGGGCGTCACGAAGTTGGTGTCCGCCTCCACTTTGAGCTGGTCGGCGACGAGCGTGACCGTGACCGTCTGACTCCCCTTGTGGGAGTAGCACGGAATCCCGTAGAGGCCGTCGCAGCGCAGCCAGTACTTCGTGGGCCCTCCTGCCCGCCGGGCCGTGACCGTTCCGCCCAGCACGACCCCGCGTTTTTCCCAGACGGGCTTGTCCTCTTCGTAGCGACCGCGGCAGAAATTGACCACGCCGCCGGCGCTGAACGTGACGTACACCCTGGCCTCGCACCCGACGATCCAGTCCGACCACACGCCTCCCGGGCCCAGGAAACCGCCACTCTGGCCTTGCTGTCCCGGTGGGTATTCGTGGATGAGCTCGATCATACCCTCGGCGCGGACTTCCACGAGCAGCGGGTATCCTGTCGGGAGCTCGCCGATTACGACGCTCGGCGGATGCATGCTCGTTCCGCCGGTGAGCACTCCGACCAGGGTTCCGGGCGGGTTGGGTCCTTCGCTAGCCGGGGCGATGTTGCCTGCCATCGGCTGTGCGTTCGGTTGGATCGGTGTGGAATCCGCATCTGTTGGCGCCGTCGACGGTTCCTGCTCGCACGCCAACGCGAGCGCCGAGATCGCTACGAGCCCGGCGAACGTGAGGGCTCGCGTTCCCAGCCAAGTTCGGTTTGGAATAGGCTCCGAGTCCTGTCACACGTCGATGGTGTACCGAAGATGGAGGGGCGGAACGGGATGAGGGGAGAGACCGCCACAGGCGGCGTGCTCGCGAAGGGAACGGAAAGACGCGATCGGGCACGCCCGACTTGTGCGGTATTATGTATACAAGCAGCGCCCCGGGCGCAAGTGAACGATCGTTCCGATCGCCCCTGGCAGTAGGGGGCAACCGCCACCCGCACCGGGGGTAGCGGCGTCCCGCCCGCCAGGGTTAGCTTTTCCCGCATGGACATTCTCCTGATCTCCCTCCCGGTGCTGCTGCTCTCCGTGGTCGTCCACGAGTACGCGCACGGCTGGATGGCGCTCAAGCAGGGCGACCCCACAGCGGCGATGCTGGGGCGGCTGACGTTGAACCCGATCCCGCACATCGATCCCGTCGGGAGCATCCTCTTTCCGATGCTTCTGGTCCTCATGCAGGCGGGAGTGATCCTCGGCTGGGCGCGTCCGGTGCCCGTCGATCCGCGGAATTTCCGGAACTACCGGAGGGGGGACATCCTGGTCTCGCTGGCGGGCGTGACGGCGAATTTCCTGCTCGCCGTTGCCTTCACGGTGTCGATCGTGCTGCTCGTCCACCTGGGCCGTCTGGCTCCCGTGCTGGGACCGAGCGCAGACATCCTGATCCAGATGGCGCGGTTCGGCGTGTTGATCAACCTGATCCTCGCTTTCTTCAACCTCTTGCCGATCCCGCCGCTCGACGGGTCGCACGTGCTCTACCACCTCTTGCCGGCGGGCCTCCGCGCACGCTATCGCGCGCTGAGCCGGTACGGCATCCTGATCCTGCTGGCGATCCTCCTGTTCGCGCCCTCCGTGCTGGTGGTCGTTTCGTGGCCGGTCCGCGCGCTGCAGGAGTTGTCCGAGGCGTTCATTCGACTCTGGGTCTGAATGGAGCTACGCCGCGACACGGACGATGCGGTGTTCGTCGTGGAGCTGGACCAGTTCCACGGGCCCCTGGACCTGCTCCTCCATCTGATCCGGGAGCAGAACATCGACATCTTCGACATCCCCATCGCGAAGATCACCGCGCAGTTCCTCCGGGCGATCGAGGGTGTCGAATCCTTGGGGCTGGACCGGGCGGGCGAGTTCCTCGAGATGGCCGCGCTGCTGGTGCGGATCAAGGCGCAGATGTTGATGCCGCGGCGGACGGAGGAGGGAGAGGAGCTCGAGGACCCGCGGGCGGAGCTGGTTCGTCGCCTCCTGGAGTACGAGCATTTCCGGGAGGCCGCGCAGCGGCTCGAGATGGCCGAGCTCGAGAGGCTTCGCCACTACCCGCGTGGGTACGTGCCGCCGCGCCCGGAGCCAAAGCAGGAGGTCGAGCTGGAGCTCACGTGGGAGGACCTCTGGGCCGCCGCCCTTCGACTCGGAGAGCGCGGTGGTGGTCCGCCGCCGGAGCACCGCGTCACGCCGCGCCTGGTGCCGATCGAAGAGAAGATCGACCTCATCCTGAACACGCTCCGGCGGGTCGCGCGCATCGAATTCAGCAGGCTCGTCGCGCCGTTCAGGAATCGCATGCACGGCGTCGTCACGTTCATGGCGAGCCTCGAGCTGGCCAAGCGCCGGGTCCTCGCCATGCGGCAGAGCGAGCCGTTCGCGCCGCTCTGGCTCTACAGACGGAACGGAAACGCAGTCCATGCAACCGACGCAGATCGTTGAGGCGCTCCTCTTCGCGAGCGACGCGCCGCTCACGGCGGCCGACATCGCGGCCGCCGACGATTCCCTGGATGAGGGGACGGTCGAGGCCGCGATCCACGAGCTTCGGCAGTCGTACGAGAGGGAGGGACGCGCGTTCCAGATCTACGAGCTGGCCGGCGGTTTCCAGATCCTGACGCGGCCGGAGTTCGCTCCCTATCTCGAGCGGTTCGATACCGTGGTGCACACGGCGCGCCTTTCGCCGGCCGCACTCGAGGTGTTGGCCATCATCGCCTACCGCCAGCCGATCGGACGCGCGGAGATCGAGGAGATTCGCGGCGTCGGCTCGGCCGGCGTGCTGCGCACGCTCCAGGAGCGGGAGCTCATCACGCCCGTCGGGAGGGGTGACGGGCTCGGGAGGCCGGTGCTGTACGGCACGACGACCCGGTTCCTCGAGCATTTCGGGTTCCGCTCCCTCGAGGACCTGCCTCGGCCGGAAGAGCTGCCTGTCGTGCTGAGGGAGCGCGGGCCCGTGACCGGGAACGGCAAGGCCGG
>VSDC01000261.1:0-4065 GCA_047459275.1 Gemmatimonadota bacterium | reverse complement strand
GACGGCCCGATGAAGCAGCCGGCGCCGGACGGCCCGACGAACCACCCTATTACCCCAGAGGCACGCAATGAATCCACGGTCGATCCGCTTCGCGTTGACGCTCGGATTCGCCGTCGCGCTCGTCTCGAGCGCGTCGAGCATCGCGGCGCCGCCCGCGTTCGCCCAGGAGACTGCGCAGAAGTCCGGGCGGTGGGACATCACGGAGCAGCACGGCCCCGCCGAGACCATCGAGTTCACGACCGAGGAAGGGACGTGGATGGCGGTCGACGTGAGCCCGGACGGCAGGATGCTGGTCTTCGACCTCCTCGGCGACATCTACGTGATGCCGATCGAGGGCGGCGAGGCGAAGCTGCTGCTGGGCGGGCCGGCGTACGAGACGCAGCCGAAGTGGAGCCCTGACGGGACGAAGATCGCCTTCACGAGCGACCGGGACGGGATCGAGAACATCTGGATCGTCGATGCGGACGGATCGAACCCGCGCCAGATCACGAAGGAGCGCGAGCGGCAGGTGATGGACCCGATCTGGACTCCGGACGGGCAGTACATCATCGCGCGCAAGCACTTCCGCAACACGCGCTCGCTGGGCGCGGGCGAGATGTGGATGTGGCACATCGGCGGCGGGAGCGGGCTGCAGCTCACGAAGCGTCGCAACTGGGAGCAGAACTCGGCGGAGCCGGAGATCTCGCCCGACGGGCGGTGGCTGTACTGGAGCGAGGACATCACGCCCGGCGGCGGGTTCCAGTACAACCGCAACCCGCACCCGGGGATCTACGCGATCCGGCGGCTGGATCGGCACACCGGCGAGACCGAGACCTTCATCCGCGGCCCGGGCGGCGCCGCGCGGCCGGTCATCTCGCCGGACGGGAAGACGCTGGCGTACGTGAAGCGGGTGGGCGTGAAGTCCGTGCTGGTGCTGCACGACATCGAGAGCGGGAAGGAGCGGATCCTCTTCGACCGGCTCGACCACGACCAGCAGGAGGCGTGGGCGATCTTCGGCGTCTACCCGCGCTTCTCGTGGACGCCCGACGGCCGGAGCATCGTGATCTGGGCCGGCGGCAAGCTGAACCGCATCGACGTGCAGACGGGCGAGGCGCGGGTGATCCCGTTCCGGGCGCGGGTCACGCAGCGGATCACGGAGGCGGTCCGCTTCGCGCAGGAGGTCGCGCCGGACAGCTTCGACGTGCGGATGCTGCGCTGGGTGAGCGTGTCTCCCGACGGGCGCAGCGTCGTCTACAACGCGCTGGGGAAGCTGTGGGTCAAGAGCCTGCCGAACGGCGAGCCGCGGCGGCTGACGAACGACGACCGTCGCTTCGAGCTGTACCCGGCGTGGTCCCCGGACGGGCGTCGCATCGCCTTCACGACGTGGGACGACGAGGAGCTGGGCGCGGTCTGGACGATCCGCGTCGACGGCCGGGACCGGAAGAAGCTGACGACGCGGCCGGGGCACTACGTCGAGCCGTCCTTCTCGCCGGACGGGCGGACGGTCGTCTACCGCAGGATCGGCGGCAACAGCACGCGCTCGCCGTACTACGCGCGGGAGACCGGGATCTATCTGGTGCCGGCGGACGGCGGCGAGTCGACGTTCGTGACGGCGCAGGGGAGCCGGCCGCGCTTCAACCGGGCGGGCGACCGGATCTTCCTCTTCGCGTTCGAGCAGGGGAAGCGCGCGCTCGTCAGCGTCGACCTGCACGGCGACCACCGGGTGGTGCACCTGATCTCGGACAACGCGACGGACATCGTGCCGTCGCCCGACGAGCGGTACGTGGCGATCCACGAGCGCTTCCACGTGCACGTCGCTCCGTTCCCGAAGACCGGCCAGCCGGTCACGATCGGGCCGAACGAGAACGGGTACCCGATGGCGCAGGTCTCGCGCGACGCCGGGTACTACCTGCACTGGTCCGCCGACTCCCGGCGCCTGTACTGGTCGCTCGGGCCCGAGCTGTACCAGCGTGACCTGGTCGAGACGTTCGCGTTCTTCGACGGCGCGAGCGCGGAGGGGATCAAAGCCGCGCCCGAGAGCGAGGGGCTGCACATCGGCTTCCGCGCGGCGACGGCGAAGCCGCAGGGCGCGGTGGCGCTCGTGGGCGCGCGGGTCATCACCATGCGCGGCGACGAGGTGATCGAGAACGCGACGGTCGTGGTCGAGGGGAACCGGATCACGGCGGTCGGCCCGGCGTCGCAGGTCTCGGTGCCGCGGGGCGCGAAGGTGATCGACGTCGCCGGGAAGACGATCATGCCGGGGATCATCGACGTGCACGCGCACATCAGCTCCGGCAACAGCGGGATCCTGGCGCGCACGCACTGGCCGTTCTACGCGAACCTGGCCTTCGGCGTCACCACGATGCACGACCCGTCGAACGACACCGAGCAGGTCTTCGCGGCGTCGGAGCTCATCCGTGCGGGTGAGGTCGTGGGGCCGCGCCTCTTCTCGACGGGCACGATCCTCTACGGCGCCGAGAGCCCGTCCAAGGCGGTCGTGCAGAACTACGAGGACGCGCTGAGCCACCTGCGTCGCATGAAGAAGGTGGGCGCGTTCAGCGTGAAGAGCTACAACCAGCCGCGGCGCGACGTGCGGCAGCAGTTCGTGGAGGCGGCGCGCGAGCTGGGGATGATGGTCGTCCCGGAGGGCGGCTCGACGTACTTCTACAACATGACGCACTTCCTGGACGGGCACACGGGCGTCGAGCACAACATCCCCGTCGCGCCGCTCTACAACGACGCGCTCACGCTGATCGCCCGCTCGAAGTCCGGGTACACGCCGACGCTGATCGTGAACTTCGGCGGTCTGAGCGGCGAGTACTACTGGTACCAGGAATCGAACGTCTGGGAGAACGAGCGGCTGATCCAGTTCACGCCGCCGGGGGAGGTGGATGCGCGCTCGCGGCGCCGCGAGATGGCCGCGCCCGACGACTACTTCTACGTGGAGGTCGCGCGGGCGGCGAAGGCGATCGTCGACCGGGGCGGGAAAGTCCAGCTCGGCGCGCACGGCCAGCTCGACGGGTTGGGCGCGCACTGGGAGCTGTGGATGCTGGCCCAGGGCGGGATGACGCCGCTGCAGGCGATCCGCGCGGCGACGCTGCACGGGGCGGAGTATCTGGGGCTGGATCGCGACCTGGGGTCGATCGAGGTGGGGAAGCTGGCGGATCTGGTGGTGCTGGACGAGAACCCGCTGGAGAACATCAGGAACTCGGAGACGGTGCGGTACGTGATGGTGAATGGGGCGCTGTATGATGCGTGGACCATGAACCAGGTGGCGCCGGTGGAGAGGGTGAGGGGGACGTTCTGGTGGGAGAGATAGAAGAGCGCCGCTAGCGCGGCGCCGGGCACGGCCGCCTACGGCGGCGGCAGCGGCGCGCCTATCGGCGCGCGGGAGTCGGCCGGCTCGCTTCGGTCGCCGGCGGGGTGCGGCCCGTTCGGGCGGGTGGCGGCGGCTGCGCCGCCGCGGGGGATGCGCCGCTTCGCGGTGCGGGACAGGCGGCCTTCAGCCGCGGGGTGGCGCGCCTACGGCGCGCGGTGGTTGCGCGGCGACGATCGGTCTCGCGCGTCCCCAGCTCCTTCCCGTCTGTTGCCGCGCGCTACTCGGTTGGCCCCAACAGCTATGGTTGCGCCCGGTTGGGCGCCTCACGAATGCGTCCGCATCCCCGGAGGGGGTTGTGGACGCATTCGAGCATCGTCGGCTGGAGGTCTATCGGACCGCGGTTCGGTTCGCGGCGCTCGCGGAGCGCATTGCGCGGGTGTTGCCGCTCTTTCGGCTGAGCCGCGTCCTCGATCGCCTGGTGGAGCGGCACGAATCGGCCGGCCGCGCAACTTGACGGTCGGAACACGCTGACAACGCGACCGAGGGTCCCGCCACGAAGCGGCCTTTCCCGCCCCGAAGGGGCATCATCCGCTGCGCAGCGGCCACCGGCGCGCCAGCGCCCGCTCCCGCGCGAAGCGCAGCCCCGCCGCGAAGCGGCCACCCACCGGTCAGCGGCCGACCCCCGCCCCGCAGGGGCCGCTCCCCGCTCGAAGGGCCGTCGCCCGCCCCGAAGGGGCCGTTCCCGACGGCCCTAATCGATTGCTCGC
>VSDC01000260.1:0-4074 GCA_047459275.1 Gemmatimonadota bacterium | reverse complement strand
CGTGGCCGCGGGCGAGACGGAAACCTTTTCGGAGTCGAGGGGTCCACTACGTCTGTTGGACGTTGGCATGCGGTACGACGACGAACGCCGCGAGCGCAAACCTCGATCGACGTAAGGTGACGATGCCCGAACTACCGCCGTTTGGCAGGTTCTTCCTCCCCGGCCCGACCGAGGTGCGGCCGGAGGTGTTGGAAGCGCAGGTGGGTCCGATGATGGCCCATCGCGCGAAGGACATGGAGGCACTGATCGCCCGGGTGCAGCCGGGGTTGAAATCGATCTTTCGCACGCGGCGGCCCGTTTACATCGCTGCGTCCTCGGCGACCGGATTGATGGAGGCGGCGGTGCGCAACGGCGCGCGGCGGAGGGTGCTCGCGCTGGTGAACGGTGCGTTCAGCGAGCGGTTCCAGGCCATCGCGCGCGCGAACGGGTTGGAGGCGGATGCGCTGGACGTCGGCTGGGGCGGCGTGCACACGGCGGAGCAGGTCGCGGATGCGTTGAAGAAGGGCGACTACGACGCCGTCACGGTCGTCCACTGTGAGACGTCGACTGGAGTGCTGAACCCGATCGCGGAGATCGCGGAAGTCGCGCACGCGTCGGGCGACGTGATGGTGCTGGTCGACGCGGTGAGCAGCCTGGCGGGCGCGCGGGTCGAGGCGGACGCGTGGGGCCTGGACTTCGTCCTGACGGGCTCGCAGAAGTGCCTCGCGCTGCCGCCGGGTCTGGCGCTCGGAGTGGCTCAGGAGAGCGTGCTGGAGCGCGCGGCCGCGAAGCCCGACCGCGGGGTCTACTTCGACTTCCTGGCGTTCGAGAAGAACATCCAGAAGAACCAGACGCCGAACACGCCGGCGGTCTCGCTGATCTACGCGCTGGCCGCGCAGGTCGAGCGGATCGAGCGAGAGACGCTGGAGGCGCGGTGGGCGCGGCACGAGGCGATGGCGCGGCGCACGTGGGCGTGGGTCGACGAGATGCGGGATCGTGGCGTGGCCATGTCGGTCCTGGCGCCGGAGGGGTACCGCTCGCCGACGGTCACGTGCATCACGGTGCCCCCCGGGCGGACGGGGCCGGAGATCGCCGCGGCGGTGAAGGAGCGGGCCGGGTACACCATCGCCCCGGGGTACGGGAAGTTGAAGGACCAGACCTTCCGGATCGGGCACATGGGCGACCACACGGTGGAGGAGCTCGAGGGGCTCCTCGAGGTGCTGACGGAGGTGCTGGTCCGATGAATGAGCGCCGCGGCGCCGGCGGCGGCGCGGAGGTGTTCGGCGAGCCGATGGAGGTGACGATCGGATGAGCAAGTACCGCGTCCTGATCGCGGACCCGATCGACGAGGAAGGGCTCGCGCCGCTGCGCAGCGACGACCGTTTCGAGCTGGTCGAGCGCAGCGGGCTCAAGGGCGAGGAGCTGGCGCGTGCGCTGGTCGGCATGGATGCGGTGATCGTGCGGAGCGCGACGCGGATCACCCGGGAGTCCTTGGCGCACGCCGACCGGCTCAAGGTGATCGGGCGCGCCGGCGTCGGTGTCGACAACATCGACCTGGCCGCGGCGACGGAGAAGGGGATCGCGGTCCTGAACGCCCCATCCGGGAACACGATCTCGGCTGCGGAGCTGACGATGGCGCTGCTCCTCTCGCTGGTGCGGCGAGTTCCGGCGGCGGACCGGTCGATGAAGGCGGGCGAGTGGGACCGCAAGAGCTTCACCGGCGTGGAGCTGTACGGCAAGACGCTCGGCCTCGTGGGGGCGGGCCGCATCGGCGGCGCGGTCGCGCGGCGGGCGCGTGCGTTCGGGATGCGCGTCGTCGCCTACGACCCGTTCCTGAGCGAGGAGCGGGCGCAGGCGCTGGAGATCGAGCTCGCGTCGCTGGAAGAGGTGCTGCGGTCCGCCGACATCCTCTCGCTGCACGTGCCGCTGACCGAGGCGACGGCGAACCTGATCGACGAAGAGAAGCTCGCGCTGCTCAAGCCGGGCGCGTACGTGGTGAACGCGGCGCGGGGCGGGGTGATCGACGAGGCGGCGCTGGTGCGTGCGGTCCGGGAGGGGCGGATCGCCGGGATCGCGCTCGATGTGTACGCCGAGGAGCCGCTCCCGGCGGATCATCCACTCCGGTCGCTCGGAGATCGGGCGGTGCTGACGCCGCACCTCGGCGCGGCGACGCAGGAGGCGCAGCAGAACGTGGCCATCGAGATCGCCGAAGCGGTTCGTGCGGCTCTGGTCGAGCAGGACTACTCGCGCGCGGTCAACGCCCCGGCGATCGGCGGCGAGGCGATGCGTCGCCTGCAGCCGCTGCTGGACCTGGCGACGCGGCTCGGCCGGCTCGCGGCGGCGCTCGCGCCCGCGGCGGTCGAGACCATCGAGGTTCGCTACGCCGGGGAGCAGGAGGACGCTCTCCGGCCGCTGGCGACCGCGGCCGTGATCGGCGTCCTCGCGGATGTGGTGGGGCGCGGCGCGGTCAACTTCGTCAACGCGCTGCACCTGGCCGAGTCGCGGGGGATCGACGTGCGCCGCATCGGCACGGCGCCCCACGGCGACTACGCGGAGTACATCGAGGTCCGTCTCTCGGGAGGGGGGAAGGAAACGCGCGTCGGTGGCGCGCTCCTGGCCCAGGGGTTCCCGCGCATCCTCCGCATCGACCGTTTCCGGGTCGACGTGGTGCCCGAGGGCACGCTGGTCGTGCTGCGCAACCGCGACGTGCCCGGCGTGATCGGGCGGGTCGGCATGCTCCTGGGTGATGCGGGGGTCAACATCGGCGAGTACCATCAGGCGCGCCTCGCCGCGGGAGGTGAGGCGCTGGCGGCGATCAGCGTGGACGGCCGCCTCGACGCGGAGCTGGTCGACGCACTCCGTCGCATCCCCGAGGTCACGGAAGTGACCCAGGTGGGGCTGGATTAGCGGTCCGGCCGGCGCTCGCTGGAGTGCCGGCCGGTCGCGTTTCCCGATTCGACGGGAGGCGGGCAGCCGGCCAGACGAGACGATGTCCGGCCGGCCGGCGCTCAGTCCGTCGCCTCCGCCGCGGCCCCGGGCGCCGTATCCGCCCGTGCCGCATCCACGGGCGGTGAATCGGCCGACGCCGCCTCCCCGGCCCGCACGATGGTCTTGGCACGCGACCCGGCGAACGGGATGGCCAGCCGCTCGCGCGGGCGCTCCTGGAGCCAGCCGTGGCGGATCGCGCGCGGTTCCTCGATCGTTACGAAGGCGGTGGGATCCCAACGGTCGATCTCGCGCAGCACGGACGCGATCTCCCGCCTGCGTACAACGGTGTCGACGATCTCGACGGTCCCGTCACGGCCTTGGCCGGAGTACTCGGTCACGCCAAACCCCTTCTCGCGCAGCGCCTCGGCCAGCTCGACGCCGCCGTAGCGCGAGACCACGCGCACGATCGCCATCCCGATCGCGAGCTTCTCCTCGAGCCAGAGCCCGACCAGGTTCCCCGTCGCGAAACCGCCGGCGTACCCGAGCAGGTGCAGCGGGCTGTTCAGGTTGCGGATCGCGTTCCCGACGGCGAAAATCCAGATCAGGACCTCGAAGAAACCGATCAGCGGCGCGAGGAGCCGCGCGTTGCGCATGGACAGGAGGATGCGCAACGTGGCCAGCGAAACGTCGCCGATACGGAGGACGAAGATCACGAGCGGGCCCCACGGGCCCGCGAAGATGGCGTCCAGCGTGCTCATGCGGGTCGTTGACGTTCGCGGTCCATCCGCTGCCCGCACCTCGGGCAGGACAACGTCCGATTGATAAACCCGATCATCCGAAAAGTTACCGGGGATGTCGAAGCGTCGAAACCTCTACAGCGCCGTCCGGTCGGTGCTCGCGGCTACGCTCGCGGCCGTCGCGCCCGCGGCGGTCTATGCACAGTCCAGCTCGAACGGCCGCAACGCGCCGGAGCACCTGGACAAGCCCTACGTCGTCGTCGTGTCGTTCGATGGCTTTCGCTACGATTACCTCGACCGCTACGACGCACCGAACTTCGAGCGCGTCTCCCGCCGGGGCGTGCGCGCCGATGGGCTGATCCCCGTCTTCCCGTCCAAGACCTTCCCCAACCACTACGCGATCGCGACGGGGATGTACACGGAGAAGCAC
>VSDC01000259.1:0-4082 GCA_047459275.1 Gemmatimonadota bacterium | reverse complement strand
TCCACGGCCTCCTGGGGCGTCATGCGCCCGAGGTGGAAGTTGAGCGAGAAGATGATCCGGGCGGCGCGGTGCATGCGCCAGAAGAGCATCCCGATGCGGTCCTCGGGCCCGCGGGGGAAGCCCTGATCCCAGAGCACCAGCTCCCAGTACAGCGCCCACCCTTCGCCCCAGAACGGGGTGTTGAAGATCGAGCGGTGGTCGTTGAAGCGGCGGGTCATGAAGCCCTGGAGGTGGTGGCCCGGGATGAGCTCGTGGTGGACGGTCGCGCGGTTGAAGTGGGGGTTGTTGCCGCGCATGCTCATGAGCTTCTGCTCGTGGTCCATCCCGTTCGTCGGGTACGAGACGCTGATGACCTCGCCGCCGGTGAAGAACGGGTTCACGAGCTGCCGCTCGGGCGACATCATCTCCATGCGCCAGACCTCGCGGGCGAGCGGCGGGATCGTGATCGATCCGCGGGCGTCGATGAACGCCTCCGACTGCTCCGCCAGCTCACGCACGACGGCCGGCTTGCCTCCGGGCGGCACCGCCGTGTTCTTGACGGCCTCCATCGCGGCGCGCCAGTCGTCTCCGTACCCCATCTCCCGCGACGCCTTGAGCAGCTCGGCCTCGCACCATGCGAACTCGGCCTCGGCGATGGCGATCAGCTCCTCGGGCGTGTAGGGGATCATCTCGTGGGCGAGGTGGGCGCGGAGCCCCTCGGCCCCGATCGGCTGGCCGATGACGATCATCGGCGCCCCCTCCTCCTCGGGGCGGAGCCAGACGTTGCGGATCGCCTCGCGGTACGCCTCGATCGAGCGAGTCAGCGCCTGGTACGGCTTCTCGGTCCACCAGGTGAAGAGCGGGTCGTAGCCGTTGTAGAAGGAGTACCAGGAGTCGAGCGTACGGAGGAGGCCGGCGAGGAGATTGTCGGTGCGCGATGCGGAGATCCGGGTGATCTTCGGGAACGCCTTGGCGCCGTTCCGCCGGAGCTCGGCCGTCAGTCGGTCGACCTCCTTCTTGGCATCGGCGAGCGTCTGCGCCGCGGCGCGGGGGTCCACGTCCTTGCGCTCGCGGCGGCGCTCCTGGAGCTCCTGAAGCCTGCGTGCGAACGGGATCAGCGGCGCCAGCTCCTCCAGGTTCCGCTCCTGCTCGTCGAGCATCGCGAGCTCGAACTCGATCCGGTGCCGGAGCAGGATGTAGTCGATCTGGCCCTCGCGATTGAGAGAGTTGAAGTCCAGCTCCTTCAACCGGCGCAGCCACGCCTCCTGGAACGCCCGCTGGCGCGCCAGGACCACGGGCGAGTTCGGGATATCGTATCTCCTGCGCAGCGCCGCGGCGTCCTCGGCGTATCGTCGCAGCGCCAGGCGCAGGTCGCTGTCCTGCCTGCCGATCTCGACGAGCGTCTTCAGCGATGGCGCGTCGGCCGCCCACATCGTGTCGGCCGGCACGATGCCGCCCACCACATCCGCGGCGGGGGCCTGCTGCAACCCGAGAGCCGGAGAAGGTAGCGCGATGGTCAGGCCCGCGAACGTGGCGAGCCGGATCAGGGACCTGCCGCAGAAGGCGTTGCGGCGCTTCATGGACTCCTCCTCGAAGTCTGGAAGTGCGGAGGGATGGATCCGGCGGCCGGCGGCACTTCGGCGGGCTCGCCGCACGGCCGGCCTACGGTGTGGCCCGGGCGCATACGCCACTGGCCGTCCTTTTCAGCGTGGGATATAATATAAAAGTCCGTGACGAGACGGTGTCAAGTTGAAGTGGGACGCGAGGCTCCACGACACCGGCCCACCTTCGCCCCACAGGAGGAGCTCCATGTCCGCATCGTCCCTTCGATTCCGTTCCATCGCCGTAGCCGCAGCACTGGCCGTGCTCTGGCCGGGTATGGCAGGGGCGCAGGGGACGCCCGAGGACTACCGCCGCGCGGCCACCATACGGGAGCGGCTCGCCGGCTTGACCGTCGGCGTCCCCGAGGAGCCGCACTGGATCGGCAACTCCAATCGCTTCTGGTACCGGGTGTCGGTGCCCGGCGGGTACGAATTCGTTCTGGTCGACGCCGGTCTCCTCCGCCGCGCTCCCGCCTTCGATCACGGCCGGCTGGCGGCTGCGCTGTCGCAAGCCGCCGGCAAGGAGTACACGGCAACGACGCTGCCCTTCCGCGCGATCGAGTTCACCGAAGACGAGACGGCGATCGAGTTCGACGCGGAGGGATCGCGGTGGCGGTGCGATCTGAACGAATACCGTTGCACGCGTATCGGAGAGGAGACGGCGAGGCCGGCCCCCAACCAGTGGACGCGCAGAGACCGGGAAGGGTGGCACCGCGATGAGCGAGGCCGCCTCTACGTCGCCTCGCCGGATGGACGGTGGGAGGCGTTCATCCAGAACAACAACGTGGCCGTGCGCGAGCGCGACGGGGAGGGCTACAGGATGCTGAGCTGGGACGGCACGGAGGGCGACTACTACGTGGCGGAGTCGATCCGGTGGTCGCCGGACTCACGGCGCCTCGTGGCGTACCGTCGCAAACCCGGTTACCAGCGCTACGTCCGCTACGTCCTCTCCTCCCCCGACGACCGGGTGCAGCCCCGTGACACCGCGATCTTGTACCGCAAGCCGGGCGATGTGCTGGACGTGCACCGGCCGGTGCTCTTCGACGTGGAGGCCGGCACGGCGATCGAGGTCGACAACGCCCTCTTCCCCGACCCCTACCAGATCTCGGAGGCGGTATGGCGTGAGGACGGCCGGGCCTTCACCTTCGAGTACAACGAGCGCGGGCACCAGGTCTATCGCATCATCGAGGTGGATGCGAAGACGGGTCGGGCCCGCGCCGTCGTCTCCGAGGAAGTGCCGACGTTCTTCTCCTACCGCCCGGCGAACGGGAGCCAGACCGATTCGGGGAAGCGCTTCCGCTACGACGTGAACGACGGCCGAGAGGTCATCTGGATGTCGGAGCGCGACGGGTGGAACCACCTCTACCTGTACGACGGGGTGAAAGGGCGCGTGAAGAACCAGATCACGAAGGGCGAGTGGGTCGTGCGCGCCGTCGACAGCGTGGACGTGGCCAAGCGGCAGATCTGGTTCCGCGCCTCGGGCTACTACCCCGACCAGGATCCGTACTTCGTGCATTACTTCCGCATCAACTTCGACGGGACGGGACTCGTCGCGTTCACGGAGGCGAACGGCAACCACCGCGTCTACTGGTCGCCCAACCGTGAGTACTACGTCGACATGTACTCCCGGGTCGACATGCCGACGGTCATGGAGCTGCGTCGCACGAGCGACCGGAAGCTGCTCGCGGCCCTGGAGAGGGGCGACATGTCGGCCCAGCTCGCGACCGGCTGGCGGCCGCCGGAGGTCTTCGTCGCCAAGGGTCGGGATGGGAAGACGGACATCTGGGGGATCATCGTGCGGCCGACGAACTTCGACCCCAACCGCAAGTACCCGGTGATCGAGCAGATCTACGCCGGCCCGCAGGGGTCCTTCGTCCCGAAGGACTGGAACCCGATCCCGAGCACGCAGGCGCTGGCCGAGCTGGGCTTCATCGTGGTCCAGATCGATGGGATGGGGACGAACAACCGGTCGAAGGCGTTCCACGACGTCGCCTGGAAGAACCTCGCCGACGCAGGCTTCCCGGACCGGATCCTGTGGCACAAGGCCGTGGCCGCGAAGTACCCGTGGTACGACATCTCGCGGGTCGGGATCTACGGCGGCTCGGCCGGAGGGCAGAACGCGCTGGGCGCGCTGCTCTTCCACGGGGACTTCTACAAGGTCGCCATCGCGACCAACGGTTGTCACGACAACCGGATGGACAAGATCTGGTGGAACGAGCAGTGGATGGGGAAGCTCGGCCCGCACTACGAAGCGTCGTCCAATGTGGTCAACGCCCACAGGCTCAGGGGCAAGCTCATGCTGATCGTGGGCGAGTTCGACACGAACGTGGACCCGTCGTCGACGCTGCAAGTGGTGAACGCCCTGATCAAGGCGGGGAAGACGTTCGACTTCGTCTACCAGCCGGGCGGCGGGCACAGCCTGTACGGCGAGTACTACACCAACCTGCGGTACGATTTCTTCGTCAGGCACCTGCTCGGCGTCGAGCCCCCGGACCGCAACGC
>VSDC01000010.1:0-18045 GCA_047459275.1 Gemmatimonadota bacterium | reverse complement strand
TGGCCGAGGAGCTGCGGGCGCGGATCGGCCCGGGCGTGGCGCTGGAGGTCGAGGTCACCGACCGGTTCGTGACGAACGCGGACGGCAAGACCCCGCCGATCCTGCGGAGACCGGGCACGCGATCGGTCGAGGAGCGGGAGGCGTACCGGATCTCGACGCAGCAAGCGTGGGCCGCGGCGCGCCGGGGCGAGGCGGCGCACAAGCTGGACTGGAACGAGGCCGACCGCGTCCCGTCGCCCCGGGTGCGGGAGGCGCTGCACCGCCTGATCGACAGCGATCCGTACCTCTGCTGGTACCCCGAGGCGTCCACGCCCGAGGCGGAGGAGCGGATCGCGGCGTACGCGGGCGTCCCGGTCGAGCACGTGCTCCTGGTGCATGGCTCGGACGCGGGGCTCGACCTGATCGCCGCCGCGCTCGTGCGGGAGGGCGACCGGGTCCTGATCGTCACGCCCACGTACGACAATTTCCGGGCGGTCGTCGAGCAGCGCGGCGCGTCGACGTCGTTCTTCGAGTACATGGGGCAGGGCGGATTCCCGGTAGACGCGCTGGTCGAACGGATCGGCCGGGAGGCGCCCCGGGTCGTGTACCTCACGAACCCGAACAACCCGATCGGATACGTCCTCGACGGGCCGGATCTGGAGCGGATCCTGAGGCGGTGCGAGGGGGTGGGCGCGGTCCTGGTCGTGGACGAGGCGTACTACGAGTTCTGCGGGAAGACGGTCGCCGACCGGGTGACGGCATCCTCCACACTCCTCGTCGCCCGCACCTTCTCGAAAGCGTTCGGCCTCGCGGGATTGCGCCTCGGATACCTGGTCGGCTCGCGGCCGGTGCTGGACGCGCTGCGTCGGGTGCACAACCCGAAGAGCGTGACGATGCTGGCGAAGGCGGCGGCCGTGGCGTCGCTCGAGGACGAAGAGTCGCTACGCAGGTATCTCGAGGAGGTGCGCGTCGCGAAGGCGCGGTTGTATGCGTTCCTGGAAGGGCGGGGGATCGAGGCGTACCCATCGGAAGCGAATTTCATCCTGATCCGGTGGGACGACGCCCCGGGGCTCATCGAGGCCCTCGCCGCGCGCAACATCCTGGTGCGCGACCGGACTGCATACTTCCACGGCGCGGGTCACGTACGGATCACCGTCAACGGGCTGGCGGGCGTGGAGGCGGTGATCGAGGCGCTGGGCGCGTACCTGGACGCGCGGGTGGAGGCTTCCGGCGCGCTGCACACCCGGGCATGAGTCACTCAGGCCGGCCCGCGGCGACGGAGGTGCGGGGGCGGTTGCTCGCGCGCAACACGCTCCTGAACCTGGTGGGGCTCGGCGCGCCGATCCTCGTCGCGGTCGCGGCGATCCCGGCGGTGGTGCGTGGGCTGGGGGAGGAGCGGTTCGGGATCCTGGCGATCGCGTGGATGGTGATCGCCTACCTGGGCGAGCTGGGCGTCGGGCGCGCGACGACGAAATTCGTGGCGGAGGCGCTGGGCGCGGGAGACGTCCGGGCGGCTGCGGAAACCGCGTGGACGGCGACGGCGCTCCAGGCCATCTTCGGCCTCGTGTGCGGGATCGGGCTCGCGGTGGCGACCCCGTTCCTGGTCGGCGGCGTGCTGAACATCCCGCCGGAGCTGGGGGCGGAGGCGCGGGCGGCGTTCCTGTGGCTCGCCGCCGGGCTGCCGATCGTGATCGTGGCGGCGGCATGGCGCGGCGTGCTCGAGGCGGCACAGCGGTTCGACCTGATCAGCGCGGTCCGGATCCCGTCGACGATCGCGAATTACGTCCTGCCGCTGGGGGCGGTGGCGGTGGGGTGGGCGCTGCCGGGGGTGATGGCGTTGCTGGTGGCCGCGCGCGCGGGCACGCTCGCGGCGCTCTGGGCGCTCGCCTACAGGGCGGTGCCCGCGCTGCGGCAGGGGCCGGCGCTGGCGCGGGGGCGTCTACGGGCGCTGGCGGGGTACGGTGGCTGGGTCAGCCTCTCGAGCGTGGTCGCGCCGGCGCTGGTCTACCTCGACCGGTTCGTGCTCGGCGTGCTGGCGTCGATGTCCGCGGTTGCCTACTACGCGGCGCCGTACGAGGTCGTGAACCGGCTGGCGATCCTGCCGGCGAGCGTGGTCGGGGCGCTCTTCCCGGCGCTGAGCGCGTTGGGCGGGCAGGCGCAGTGGGAGCGCATCCGCCGGCTGGCGAGTCTGTCGGTCAAGGTGATCCTGCTTCTCGTGGCGCCGTTCGCGGTGCTGCTGATCGGCGGGGCATCGGAGCTGCTCGGGTGGTGGCTGGGGCCGGAGTTCGCCGCGAACAGCGCGTCGGCGCTCGTGATCCTGACGCTCGGGATCGTGGCCAACGCGGTGGCGCAGGTGCCGTACACGCTGCTCCAGGGGGTGGGGCGAGCGGATGTCACGGCCAAGTTCCACCTGCTCGAGCTGCCGATCCATGCGGCGCTGGTGTGGGTGCTGGTGGGGCGGTGGGGGATCGTGGGCGCCGCGCTCTCGTGGACGATCCGGATCGCGCTGGACGCCGCGCTCCTCTTCTGGGCGGCCGCCCGCCTCGCCGGCTTCACGCCCCGGGTGCTGGTCGACGCGGGGGTCGCGCGAACGGCGGCGCTCGTTTCCGTCACGCTGGCGGCGGCCGTGGCGTTGGAGCGGGGGGCGGTGGGGAGCGGCGTGCGCGTGGTGCTCCTCCTGGCCTTGCTCGGGGCGCTGGCGATAACGTCCTGGCGGCTCGCTCTCTCGGCCGCGGACCGGGAGCGGCTCGCGGGCGCCGTGCGGCTCGCGGGACGGCGTTGAGACGAGGCACGCGATGGGGCAGGAGCGACGTCGCCGGAAGGTCCTGATCATCGGCCCGACGCCGCCGCCGTATCAGGGGATGGCGGTGTTCACGGAGATGCTGCTCCGCTCCCCGGTGCTGAGCGCCGCGTACGAGGTCCTGCACCTGGACACCGCGGACCGGCGCGGGCTCGACAACATGGGGCGCCTCGACCTGGGGAACGTGATCCTGGCGCTCCGCCACGCGTGTGAGCTGGCGTGGCGAGTCGCGCGCCACCGGCCGGACGTCGTCTACGTCGAGGTGTCCCAGAACGAGTGGGCGTATCTGCGCGACGCGGTGTTCATCGCGATCGCGCGCGCTCTCGGCGCCCCGGTCGTGACGCACCTGCACGGGAGTCACTTCCGGCAGTTCTACGAGGCGGCGCGCCCGCCGTTCCGGTGGCTCGTTCGGCGCTCATCGCGGTGGTTGAGCGGTGCGTTGGTGCTCGGGGAAGGGTTGCGCGGGATCTACGACGGTCTGGTCCCCGCGGAACGCGTCCGCGTCGCGCCGAACGGGATCGCGGATCCGTTCCCGGAGGGGATCCCGGACCGCGCCGGTCCGAGGGGACGGGTGGCGGGGCCCGGTCGGTACGAATCGACTGCCCGGGACGGGTCGGGTGGGCCGGGCGACCGCGTCGGGCGGACGGAAGCCGGCCCGATCACCGTGGCCTACCTCGGCGCGCTCTTCCGGCCGAAGGGGTTCATCGAGCTGCTTCGCGCCGCCGCGCTGCTGCGGGACCAGAAGCCGGAACTGCGTTTCATCTTCGCGGGGCCGTGGGTGTCCGACGAGGAGCGGGCGGAGGCCACGGAGCTCGTCGCCCGGGAGAGGCTGGGCTCCATCGTTTCGTTCCCGGGCGTGGTGAGCGGAGAGGCGAAGCGGGAGTTCCTGCGGGAGGCGGACATCTTCGTCTTCCCGGGCATCCAGGCCGAGGGGCTGCCCCTGGTGATCCTGGAGGCGATGGCGGCGGGTCTTCCCGTGGTGAGCACGCCGGTCGGAGCCGTGCCGGACGCCGTGCTGGACGGCGAAACCGGCCTGATCGTGCCGTCGGGCGACCCGGAGGCGCTCGCCGCCGCGATCCGGACGCTGGCGTCGGATGGATCGCTGAGGGAACGGATGGGGCGGGCGGGGCGAGAGCGATTCCTGGCGAAGTTCACGGATGAGAAGTGCGCCGAACAGCTCGTGGCGGCGCTCGACTGGGTCTGCGATTTGGTGGACGGGTGAAACAGTGAAAGTCGTCAACATCGTGGGCGCGCGCCCAAATCTGATGAAGATCGCACCGCTCATGGACGTCATGGTGCGCACGCCGGGGATCGAGCCAATTTTGGTTCACACCGGACAGCACTATGACGAGCGCATGTCGGATCTGTTCTTCCGGGAGCTCGGGATCCCGGCCCCGGACCACTACCTGGGTGTCGGGTCGGGGACGCACGCCCAGCAGACGGCGCAGGTGATGGTGCGGCTCGAGCCGCTGTTCGAGGAGTTGCGTCCCGACCTGGTCCTGGTGGTGGGAGACGTCAATTCCACGCTCGCCGCCGCCCTCGTCGCCTCGAAGCTCGGGATCCGCCTCGCCCACGTGGAAGCCGGGCTGCGCAGCTTCGACCGCTCGATGCCGGAGGAGGTGAACCGCGTCGTCACGGATGCGCTGTCGGACCTGCTCTTCACGACGGAACGCAGCGCGGAGGAGAACCTGCGGCGCGAGGGGATCGCGGAGGAGAAGATCCACTTCGTGGGCAACGTCATGATCGACACGCTGCTGCGGCACCGGGAGCGCGCCGAGGCGCTCGGCGTTCCGGCACGCTTCGGCCTCGCGCCCGGCGAGTATGCGGTCGTGACGTTGCACCGCCCGTCGAACGTGGATGCGCCGGACGCGCTCGCGCGAATGGTGGACGTGATGGTGGCGGTGCAGGAGCGGCTGCCGGTGGTCTTCCCGGTGCATCCCCGCACCCGGAGTCGGCTGGCGGAGGCGGGGCTGCTCACGCGGCTCGAGGCGTTGCCCGACGTGCGGCTCACGGAGCCGCTGGGCTACCTGGAGTTCCTGGGCCTCATGGCCGGCGCGAGGCTCGTCCTCACGGACTCCGGAGGCGTGCAGGAGGAGACGACGATCCTTGGCGTGCCCTGTCTCACCGTCAGGGAGAACACAGAACGGCCCGTCACCATCACGCACGGTACGAACCGGCTCGTGGGGACGGAGCCCGCGCGCATCATTGCCGCGGTCGATGAAACGCTCGCCGCCCCGCGCCCGGATGGACGACGGCCGGAGCTGTGGGACGGCAGGGCGGCGGAGCGGATCGTGGGTGTGCTGGCTTCGCTTTGGGGGATCCCGATGGCCCCCGGTGCCTCGTGGCCTGAGCCGCGCGTTCCGGAGGCGGCATCCCGATGAGCACGAGCGCGTCCACCATCGCACCGGGCTGGCTCGTCAGGGCGCGGGGAGCCGCGGCCGTCATGGGCGCCGTGGCGGTGTGCGTCGCGGCGTCGTACGTACTCGTCGACGAGCCGTGGATGGCCACGGGCGTGGTGGTGGGCGGCACGATCCTGTGCCTCCTGATTCTGCGCCCGAAGCTGATCCTGGGGTTGATGCTCGCCCTCGGCCCGTTCGACCTCTCCTTCATGACCGGCGGCTTCAAGGCGCTCCTCCCGGGACTGGGCGGCCTGGACATGAACGGGATCCGTCTGATCGGGGTCGTGGCCGGCCTCGGAGCGCTGGCTCTGGTCGAACGGGACATGGTGCGCCATGCCCTCGGCAGATACGGTCGCTGGTACGTGGTCTTCCTGATCTTCGCGGCGGCGACCCTGCTCTACACCCCGGCGCGTGTGGAAGGACTGCGTCTCCTCTTCAAGCTGGCCTACCCGTTCATGCTGTTCGTGGCGGTGCTCGCCATGGTCCGCACACGGGAGGAGCTGGAGCGCCTGACCGATTGGACGCTGTGGGGCGCGATCGCGATCGCGCTGGTGCTGAACCCGATCTATGTTCTGGCCGGCGGCTACGAAGTCGACCTCGCCGGGCGTGTCCGCGTGCACGGCGTGGGCGCCCACGAGAATCCGTTCTCGTTCTACCTGCTCGTGGTGACGCTGATCTCCTTCACGCGTTACTCCGTCCGCGGCCAGTTGCGGTATCTCGCCCTCTGCGGCGTCTTCGGCGTGTGGATGGCGCTCACGCTCACGCGCATCACGCTCCTGGCCGGGTTGGCCGGCCTCACGGGGGCCGCCCTCTACGCCGCGCTGATCGCGCGGAACTACCGGGCGGTCGCCGCGGCAGGGATCATCGGCGGCGCGCTCGCCACCGCGCTGATTCCTGTGGCGCTCGAACGCTCGCTCGGCTACATTCCGACCGCTTCGGAGCTGTGGCGGCTCCTGACCGATCCGGTCGCGTTCTGGGAATCCGTGAACTGGCAGGGGCGGCAGATCATCTGGCCGGTCCTGTTCAGGATGTTCCTGGCGAGCCCGATCGTCGGGAACGGATTGGGAGCATCGACGGTGTTCCTGATCGAGACCTTCCAGGGCGCGATGGGTGGCGTGATCCACAACGAGTACCTGCGCCTGCTGATCGACACGGGGATCGTCGGCGCGACGCTCTTCGCGATCGCGGTGTTGTCGTGGCTCATGGGCGTGCTGCGCGCGGGACGGAACGACGACCCGCTGGCCCGGGAGTTCGCGATGCCGGCTTTCGCCGCGATCGTGGCGTGGGTTTTCATCGCGGCGACGGACAACGCGTTCGACTATTACGCGCCGTTCACGCAATACATCGGGTTCCTGTGCGCCGGCGCGCTCGCGGCCGCGTCGCTGGCGCAGGTGGAGGCGCGGGAGACGTAGCATGGCGCTCACGGATTTCCACAACCACCTGATCCCGGGAGTCGACGACGGCGCGCAGGACATCGCCGAGTCCCGTGCCGGGCTGCAGGCGATGTTCGAGTCCGGCGTACGCTCCCTGGTCATGACGCCGCACCTCCAGGGCTCGCTCACCCGTCGGCCGGAAGCGCTTGCGGAGCGTCTCGCCGAGCTGGACGCGGGTTGGACGCGCGTGGCCGACGAGCTGGCGGGCGAGTTCCCCGAGATGCGGTTCGGCCGCGGCGCGGAGGTCATGCTGGACACGCCGGAGCCCGATTTCTCCGATGCCCGGGTTCGCCTGAACGGCGGTCCGTTCGTGCTCGTGGAGTTCCCGTTCATGACCGTGCCGCCGCAGGCCGAGCGTGTCCTGAGCGCCATCCGGATGGGGGGGTGGATGCCGATCCTCGCGCACCCGGAGCGCTACGGTGGACTGGACGCGGATGTACGTGCGCCCGGCGAGTGGCGTCGGTTCGGCGCGTACCTCCAGGTCAACGCGGGATCGATCCTGGGACGTTACGGCGAGAGCGCGCGTCGCATCGCGCTCACGCTGCTGGAGCGCGGATGGGTCGACTACATTGCGAGCGACTATCATGCTCGCGGCCGTGCGCACCTGCGGGCGTGCCGCGCCCGCCTCGAAGAGATGGGCGGCGCGGAGCACGCCCACCTGCTCATGGAAGTGAATCCGGCGCGGATCCTCGAGGGCGAACCGCCGTTGCCCGTCCCGCCGTTGCGTACCAAACGCGGGCTCCTTGCCCGCATTGCGGGGGTGTTCCGTTGATGAGGACGAGAGCGCTGATCGCCGCGGGAATCGCCGCAATCGCAGCCGCGTGCGGCGCCTTGTTCGAGACCGAGGTCGAGTTTCCGACCACGTATTCGGCCGTGAGCGCGGGCGGGGAACACACCTGCGCCCTGGACCGGGACGGCGCCGCTTTCTGCTGGGGGCGCGGCGACAACGGCGAGCTCGGCGACGGCCGCGTCCGGTCCAGCGCGACGCCGGTTCCCGTGCACGGCGACCGCCGGTACATCGCGATCACCGCCGGCCGGCACCATAGCTGCGCGATCGCCGAGGATGGCGTCGCATACTGCTGGGGCTGGAACAAGTACGGCCAGCTCGGCGTCGGCTCGACCACCGGGCTCGGCGAGCCGACCGGCGTTGCGGGCGACCTGCGCTTCCTGGCCATCAGCGCGGGAGCGTTCCACACGTGTGCGCTCACGGTGGACGGCGCTGCGTACTGCTGGGGCGACAACGGGAACGGCCAGCTCGGGAACGGCACGACCTTCGGTTCGCTGGTCCCCACTCCTGTGGTCGGCGGGCACCAGTTCGTTGCGATCAGCGCCGGCGAGAACCACACGTGTGCGCTGACCGCGGCCGGCGAGGCGTATTGCTGGGGCCTCAACCACCTCGGCCAGCTCGGCGACGGCACGCTCGCGAGCTCGCGGGAACCGCGCGCTGTTGCGCGCGGAATCGCCTTCTCCAAGATCAGCGCCGGCGGAGCCCATACCTGCGCGATCGCCAGGTTGGACGGCACGGCATTCTGCTGGGGAAGCAACGGTTACGGCGAGCTCGCCAATACGAGGATCGAACTGCCGCGCGAGCCGGGTGCGACCGAGCCCGCCCCGGTTTACGGCGGGACGCAGTTCCTCGCGATTGCCGCCGGCGCGCACGTGACCTGCGGGATCGACGGGGCCGGCCGCGGCCTGTGCTGGGGGCGTGGCGCGTACGGCCAGCTCGGAAACGGCGAGAGCATCAACACGGCGACGCCTCAGTTCGTTGCCGACACCCCGGCCGATCTGATGCCCGCTCGCCTCAGGTTCCACTCGATCGATCTGGGCGACGGCCACGTCTGCGGCGTTGCGCGCACGTCGCACGTCTACTGCTGGGGCGCCGGCGACTTCGGTCAGCTCGGCAACCCGGCCTACCGCCTGTCGACGGTTCCCGTCCGTGTCGGGGACGGTGATTGAGGATCCGGAAAATGCAGCGACCTCTGCGATCCGCTCTCTTCGTGGTGACGGCCGTGCTCGCGGCCGCGTGTGCAACGGGCTCGCCGCGCGCCGCCGATGAGCCGGCGTTGAAGGCGTCCGGGGACGACGCGCTCCTCCCCGGCGACATGATCCGGTTGCAGATCTGGCGTGAACCGGACCTATCGGGTGAGTTCCCGATCGGCTACGACGGCGTGGTCGTGCTCCCGAAGCTCGGACCCCTCGCGGCGACCGGGGTGCCGCCCGAGGAGCTCGAGCGCACGATCATCGAGATGTATCAGCGATACCTGCGCAACCCGTCGATCGACGTCGTCTTCCTCCGCCGGGTCAACGTGCAGGGTGCTGTGATGAAGCCCGGGCTTTACCCGCTCGACCCGACGATGACGGTCGGCGACGCCCTCGCGCTCGCCGGCGGCCCGACGCCCAACGGGAAGCCTTCCGAGGTCCAGCTCCTCCGCGGGGGCCAGCGCGTCACGATCGACTTCGATCAGAGCACCCGCATCGGCGACCTGCCGATCCGCTCGGGCGATCAGCTCTTCGTTCCCGAGCGAAGCTGGTTCGTCCGCAATCAGGGGCTCGTCTCGACGTTCCTCGGGACGGCGACCACGATCCTGATCACGGTGTTCACGTACATCGCGAGCAAGAACAAGAGCTGAGGGCCGGCGGCCGGCACGGCCGGCCGCCCGAGGTCTCCGACGGAACGAAAACCGTAACGACTCATGCATACAATGCCGACCCGGCCGCAGGGGGGTTCGGATGGGGGCGCGCAGTTGCGCGACCTCTGGAACTTCGTTCTGCGCAACCGGCTCCTCACCTTCGGCGTGCCGCTCCTCATGGTCGCGGCGACGACGTTCTTCGTGTTCCGCGCCACGCCGGTCTACGACGCGACCGTGTGGATCCGCATCGACGAAGAGCGCTCGAATCTCCCCGTGCTGGACGCGCTCAAGGATCTATCCTCCGGGAGTCAGATCGGGACCGAGATCCAGGTCCTGCGCCGGCGGCCATTGGCGGAGGCAGTGGTGGATTCCCTGGCGCTGCAGCTCGTCGTCCAGCGGCCTAAGGGCGTCGTCCGTGAGAGGATCTTCGGCGATGTCGCCGTCGAGCGGGACGCGCTCGAGGCCGGGTACCGGCTCCGGCGTCAGGACGACGGGCGCTTCGCCCTCTATCGCGGCAAAGGGGATGAGCCGCTCGGCCTCTACGGGATCGGCGAGGTGGTGCGGCTCGATGGCGCGTCGCTGCGGCTCCTGCCGGGCGCGGCCGAGCACGAGGAGATCCGTTTCTCCGTTCTGGAGTTCGAGCGAGCGCTCAAGTACTTCCGCGAGGCGCTCGAAGTCGGCCGTCCCGACCGGGAAGCGGACATCGTGACGGTCCGCTATCAAGGGACGGACCGCGCCCTGGTGCGAGACGTGCCGAACGCCATGGCGCGCTTCTTCATCCGCCAGCGTCAACAGGTGAAGAAGACGCAGGCGCTTGGGACCGTCCGGTTCCTGCACGAGCAGCTCGACACGCTCGCCGGGCGGCTCGAGCTCGCCGAGGAAGAGCTGCGGGAGTTCCGCGCGCGCCACGAGGTCGTCTCGTTCGAGTTCGAGGCCGAGGCGCAGATGCAGCGGCTGGCGCAGATGCAGGCCGAGCGGGACCTCCTCGACTCCGAGCGCGAAGCGCTGCGGACGCTGCTGGACGAGGTCCGGGCCACGGCGGCCGCGCGGACACCGGAAAGCGAAGGCCCTTCGCCCTACCGCCGACTCATCGCGTTCCCGTCGCTGCTGCGGAACTTCGCCGTCTCCGAGCTGTTCCGCTCGCTGAGCGAGGTCGAGAACGAGCGCGCGGAGCTCCTCAACCGGCGCACGCTCGAGGATCCCGACGTCCAGGTCCTGAATCAGCGCGTGGCCGAGCTGGAAGACCAGCTCCGGTACATCGCCGAGACGTACCTCGAGGGGCTCACGAACAACGTCGCCTCGATCAACGCCAACCTGGAGCGCTTCCGCGAGGACCTGAGGCGGATCCCGTCGCGGGAGATCGACTACGAGCGGCTGAAGCGGCAGGCGGAGGTCCTCGAGGAGATCTACACCCTGCTCCAGACCCGGCTCCAGGAGGCGCAGATCGCCGCGTCGGTGGATGATGCCTCGGTGCGTGTGGTCGAGCCGGCCGTCCTCCCGATCGACCCGATCAAGCCGAAGAAGAAGCTGAGCGTGGCGCTCGCCCTCATGCTCGGCCTGGTCCTCGGGATGGGCACCGCCTTCGTCAAGGAGAACCTGGACAACACGCTGCACACGCGTGAGGAGCTGCAGGCATTGATCGGCGCCGTCCCGGTCCTGGGGGTGATCCCGCGGATCCAGGAGGCGGGGACGGGGAAGGTGCAGGCGCCCGCGGCGGGAGAGCCGGCCTTCGAGGCGCGCCTCGTGACCGGCCGCGACCCGCGCAACCCGGTCTCCGAGGCGTACCGGAGCCTGCGCACGAACATCGCGTACGCCCGCGTGGGCGACCCGCCCAAGATGCTCGTGTTCACCAGCCCGACGCCGGGAGACGGCAAGTCGACGACGGCGTCGAACCTGGCGATCACGCTGGCGCAGCAGAACCTGCGCTGCCTGCTCGTGGACGCGGACCTGCGCCGCGGCTTCCTGAACGACGTGTTCGGCGTACGGCGTGAACCGGGGCTGTCAAACGTGCTCCTCGACCGTGCGACGTTCGATGAAGCGGTGCGCCGGATCGACCTGGGGTCGAGCGGCTCGATCGATTTCCTGCCGACCGGGACGCTCCCGCCCAACCCGGCGGAGCTGGTCGGCTCGGATCGGATGAAGGCGTTCCTGGACGAGGTCGCCGACCGCTACGACACGGTCATCCTGGACGCGCCGCCGCTCACGCTGGTCACGGACGCGGCGCTCCTCGGGACGTACGCGGACGGAATGATCCTGGTCGCGCGCGCGGGGATCACGGAGCGGGGCGCGATCACGTACGCGCTCGAGCAGATCGCGGCCGTTCGGGCGCCGATCCTCGGCGCGGTGCTCAACGACGTCGACCAGCGCAAGGAGCGCTATTACGGGTCCTACAGCGCCGGCGCGCACGCGTACTACTACGGCGCCGACGACTGAGTCCGGATCGGAGATCGCGTGCGTCGCATGAGGTGGCTGCTCGTCGTCGATCACTTCGACGACCCGCCGGTCCTCGGCACCACGGTGATCGCGTACCACTGGGCGCGGACCCTGCGCGGGCGCGGCCACGAAGTAGACCTGCTCTGCGCGCGGGATCCCTGGGACGAGCGCTGGGAGCCGTTCTACCGCGAGCACGGTTTGGGCCGGCTCGAGCTGCCGGGCTCTCCCGTGCGCGGGAAGGTGGCACAGGCGTTGGCCGCGCTCGTCGGGTGGGTTCCACCCTCCGTGGCCCACGTCCGCGCCCGCACGCTCGCGGGGTGGCTCGCACCGGACGGGCGCGCTCCCTACGACGCCGCCGTGCTCGTCGGTCCCGCCCTCCTCCCCCTCGCCGAGGCGCTGCGGGGGAAGTGCCCGGTCGTGTACGTTCCCGTCGACGCGATCTCCATGGTGCTGGAGAGCTGGCGGGTGCGCGGAATCCGGCGGCCATCGGACCTGCGCTGGAGGGTGGAGGCCAGGCTCTGGCGCAGGCTGGAGCGGCGTCGCTTCCCGCGACTGGACGCGGTCGTCTTCGTCGCGCCCGCCGATGCGCACGCCGCCACGCGACGATGGCCCCGAGACGCCCTGGACCGGGTCCACGTCATCCCCAACGGCGTCGACGCCGCGTACTTCCGCCCCACGGGCGAGGCGGCCCGGCCCGGCGCGCTCGTCTTCACCGGGAATCTCTGGACCGCGGATTCGGTGATCGGAGCACGCTGGTTCGCGGAGAAGGTGTTCCCGCGCGTCGTCGAAGCCGTCCCCGAGGCGACGCTGCGTCTGGTCGGGCGCGATCCGGCGCCGGAGGTCGCGGCGATGGCCGAGAGCGACCGTCGCATCGAGGTCCACGCGAACGTTCCCGATCTGAGGCCGTACCTCGCGGAGGCGGCCGTGTACGTCTGCCCGCTCCGCAGCGGCGGCGGGGTCAAGAACCGCCTGCTCGAGGCCCTCGCGATGGGGAAGGCGGCCGTCGCGACGTCGCGGTGCGGCGTGGCGCTCGGGCTCGAGGACGGCCGTCACCTCCTCTTCGCCGACGAGCCGGAGGGATTCGCGGACGCCGTCATCCGCCTGCTGCGCGATACGGCCTTGCGGGACGCGCTGGCCGCCGAGGGCCGGAGAGTGGTCGAGGAGCGATTCAGTTGGGAGGCGGGCGTCGCGCGTCTGGAGGAGATCGTCGATGCGCTCCGGTGAGCCGCGGCTCAACGTCTACATCCTGAACTGGAACGGAGGCGACGCCCTCCCTGCGTGCATCGAGGCGGTGCAGCGCTCGGAGGGGATCGCCCCGGTCGTCTACGTGGTCGACAACGACTCGTCGGACGCCAGCCCCGAGCGAGCGGCGGCGGTTCTCGGGCCCGAGCGGGTGATCCGGACCGGGGAGAACCGGGGCTACGCCGCGGGGATGAACGCGGGGCTCGGGCACCTGGCGGGAGAAGGCGGCGAGCTGGCGCTGCTGCTCACGCACGACGTGCGCGTGGCGCCGGACGCGTTGCGCCGCCTCTACGACGTCGCAAACGGCGATCCGGGCGTCGGGATGGTCGGCCCGGTCGTCGTCTACCGCGAGCGGCCGCGGCGCCTGATCAGCGCCGGCGGCTACGTGCAGGCCGGGCGCCTCGCCGCCGGGCACCATCGCGAGATCCTCGCGCCCGAGCCGTACCCGGTCGATTGGCTGGACGGGTGCTGCCTGCTGGTGCGGCGCCAGGCGCTGGAATCGGTGGGCGGCTTCGACGAGGGGTACTTCCTCTATTTCGAGGACACGGACCTGGGGTGTCGACTCGGGCGAGCCGGGTGGCGGGTCGTCGTCGAGCCGCGCGCGCAGGTCGCCCACGAGAAGCTCGGCGTCCCCGGCGCCTACTACTTCCATTACATGGTCCGCAACCGCTACCGCTTCTGGCGCAACAACTTCGGGATCGGGAAGGTCCGGGTCGGGGTGGCGGTCACGGCCGACACCGCGCGCATCGGCGCAGGCGTGGTCCGGGCGCTGGTCTCGCGCGACGGCGGCGGCGAATCGCCCGGCGAGCGGCTGCGGCGCCTCCGCAGGCAGCTCCGGGGAGCCATCACGGGGACGCTCGCAGCGCTGAAAGGCGAGGAGGGGAGAGCCTCAGCGTGAGGCCGGCCGGGCCGACACCGGCGCCTCGCGCGGAGCCGGCCGCGGGCCGGGCGACCAGCTGACCGCCAATTCGAGCGACCAGTTCGTGTCGACCCGCATCCCCGGCGAGTATCCGTCGAGGCCGATGAAGTTGCGGTTCTTGCGGGTGGCGTAGGCCAACCCCCAACCGATCTGGAAGTCGCCGTCGAAGAACTGGTGGCGAATGCCCGCGGTCAGCTCTACATCGTGGCCCCGGTAGCCGTAGTAGCGGGCCCAGGTCTGGTAGTAGGCGTCGTTGTCGCGGAGGACCCGCTCGACGAAGAGCCCGATCATCCCCCAGCGGCCGAACACGTCGGCGCCCAGGATCTGGGCATCCGACCCTGGGCCGGTCGACGAGCCGAGGAGCTGGCCCCGGTGGGTGTAGCCCTGGCGGAGCTGATAGTGCGTGTACATGACGATCGGGCCGCCCCGCCCGCTCCGATAGGTGCTCGAGGTCTGGAGGTGGACCAGCTCGCCGTAGAGGCGAACCCAGCGGGAATCCGACGGGATGACCTTCTGGAACCCGAGCATATACGCCTGGCTGTGGTCGGGCTCCATGATCAGGTCGTCCCAGTCGTCCCAGTGGTCCTCACGGCCCCATTCGGCATACACCTCGAACCCGACCTCCGGGAACGCCCACCGCCCGAAGATCGAAAAGAGCTGGTTGTCGGCCATGGCGTGGTTGGTTCCCACCGGGTTGTCGCGAATGCGCGTGTAGGGGCGTTCGAAATAGTCGGCCAGGCCGAACCCTTCCTCCGGTATGTACGTCAGGAACGAGCGTGCGGCGCCGAGGAAGAGGCCGGGGAGCCACCGGGGCTCGTAGCTCGCTACGAGGCTCGCCAGGAGGCGGCGGTCGTTCGCCGAGACGTAATCGAAGTGATCCGATTCCCGGAGCCACCCCCAGATCAACTGGGCTTCCATGTTCCCGATGGGGGTGGAAAGGGGCCGCGCCGTTCCGACGAAGACGTGGGGAAAGCCGGGCGCCGTGTTGCTCATGAGGAGCGGGTAGTGCGCGGCAGGCCCCCACCATAGGTTCTCGGTCGAGATGCCGACCGTCCATCCGCGCACGTCGAGGCGCAACTGGCTCTGGCCCCAGTCGAACGAGGTGAACGCCTTGTCGCCGAACCGCTGCGGCCAGTCGATGCGTCCCGCGTGCCACGGGTAGACGAAGGGGGAGTACCCGGCCAGGTCGACCGCTCTCACCTCGAAGTCGCGGTTCTCCTGGAAGAGGAACATCGGCGCGAGGGTCGCGGAGACGACGCCCCAGCCGAGGTCCCACCGGGCTTCGACGCCCGCCCGCACGGATGCGGACAGGCCGCGGCCGCGCCACAGCGCGCCGTCGTTGCGGTCCGTCGGGTACGCGCTGTTGGCGTGGAGGACCGTCCCCGGCGCCAGGAGCCCGATCCGCAGCGTGCGTGCGCCCGGGGCGACCGTGTCCACCGGCAAACGCTCCTCCCAGGGGCTGGCGGGTCGGTCGGCACAGAGCGGGACCTCCCGTTGATCCGTTGCCCTGCGGATCAACCATGGACGCATGGGCGCGGCCCCGGCCAGCTCGGCCGCCCGGGCGTAGTCCGCGTACACGCCGCTGAGCGCCGCCTCAGGAAGGAGGAGCCGCGCTGGGCACGCGGCCTCGTGGTCCGACGGATCCTGAGCGAACGCCGCCGACGGCCCGACAATGCAGAAACCGGAAATGAGGATGAAGAAGCTGCGCGAACGGCTCATGAACGACACGACTCGAGTGGGAGTGCCCGCGCCGGCACGGGCCTGTGCGGGAACGGGAATGGGGGTACGCTACGCGCCGGCGCCGAAATACGCAAGATGGACCGGCGCGACGCCCCTGGTCCGGTCGATCGTGAACGGGAGACGTCGCGAGCTCCACGGCCCGGCGCGCAGTCACACGGTGGCCGGGAGCCTAGTCGCGGCCGTGCTGCTGATCTCCGCCTCCCTCGCTGCGGCCGGGATCTCGTGGGCTCAGTCGCCCACCCGGGCGGTGTCGGCGCATCTCGACCCGGATCACTGGGCGGTCGCCGCTGCCCAGCGCCTCGCCGCCCTCGGGCTCGCCCCCGACGGTTTCGGCTGGGGCGAGCGTGCGCTCTCGATTCACGAAGTCCGGCGCGTCTTCCGGACCGCGGCCGAACGCGCCCCGGTCGAGGCGCCTGCCTACGCCGCCCTCGCGCGGGACTATCTCGACCGGTTCGACGAAGAATTCGGAGCGTCGCCGTGGTCCGAAGAAGAGTCCGGCTACGGCGCGGCCCGCGGGCTCACCGGGTCGCTCGATGCCGGCTACTCGCTCCGGGAAGGGAGGGTCCTGGCCGGGGTCGGCTACAACAACGAAGACGATTGGACTGGAGCGATCCCGGCGAACGACGTCTCCACTCCCTTCGCCGGCGGGACGCTCCGCCTGGCGGCCCATCCGCGCTTCGCGCTCGAGGTCGCCGCGCAGTACGACGACCAGGACCCCGACATCCGAGGCGCCGAGGTCCGCGCCTCCTGGCGCAACGTCGCGGCCTGGGTCGGACGACGGCGCATGGGCTTCGGCCCGGGCGCCGGCGGGGGGATCGTGCTCACCGGCATCGAATCCCTGGACGCCGTCGGTCTAGAGTCTCTCGATCCGTTCGCCCTCCCCGGCCCGCTGGGCCACCTCGGCGCGATTCGTATCGAGGCTGCCTTCTCCCGCATCCAGAACGGGGACCGCATCCGGGACCCGTGGTTCTGGGTGGGCCGCCTCGCCTTCGAGCCCCACAGGCGGCTCCAGATCGGGCTGACTCGCGCCGTCATGCTCGGGGGTGAGGGCAACTCGGCGTGGACGCCCCGAAACGTCCTTTACGCCTTGATCGGCAAACATGCCGGCGAGATGGGCGAGTTCGACAATCAGGTCCTCGCCTTCGACGTACACTACCGCCCGCCACTCGGTGCGATCCCGCTCCTGCTGTACCTCGAATGGGGATTGGACGACAGCGCCGGGGCCTTCAAGGACGTGCCCGCCATCGTCGCCGGCGTATTCGTGCCATCGATCCCGATCTTCCCCTCCGCGTCGCTCCGGCTCGAGCACACGGTCTTCGACGAGGCGTGCTGCGGCAACACGATCTGGTACCGGAACTGGGCCTTCCGCGGCGGCTGGACCGACGCCGGCATTCCCCTCGGCCACCCTCTCGGCGGACATGGCAGGGAATGGCTGGCCGAGCTCCGGACCGACCTCCACGAGGCCCGACTACGCATGGCCGTGGGAGCCCGGCTCCGCCACCGAGGGGACGAGAACCTCTTCGCGCCCCAACGCACCGGCGATGCCGTCGGCGTCTGGCTGCGCGGCGCCCTGCGCGCGTCGCGACGGATCGAGGTCTTCGTCGCCGGAGCCGTCGAGCGCGGCGAGGCGGATTGGGAAGAGCGATCGCTGGATATCGGGATGCGGTGGCTGTACAGATGATCGTTCTATCGTATCCGTAAGCATCCGATACTCTGGACGTATGGAAAATGGTGGCGGAGAACGAAGAATAATTCCGCTTGCGCACCCTAACGAGAGCGTGTAAAATCGTCGCGGCATTGGGCTGGCGACATCGCCGACCGGGGTTTCCGGTCGTTGACATAGGATCATTCGCATCGCCCGCCGCGCGGGCTCGATCGTCAGGTTCTTTTTCCGCTACCGGCGTTCCTGACTCCGTCGGACTCTGTCGACGTTGCCGATGGGCCGGAAGCTCGTCGCGACCGGCGATGCAGACCCGCTCTTGCGCCCACCGACATCCGCGGGGGGGCTATGCCCGTGCCATGCCAGCGCAGTACCTGACGGTCCGGTCGGTCCACGGATTCGTGTGACTGACGGGGCCAACGTGCGTCCGTTACGGGCCGACGTCGGCGTCGGATCAATACTGCGGGCTCCACTTCCGAGCCTGAGCGATTTCGTCTGGGTTGGGGGGTATGTCGCGTAAGAACGGAAGTCGTCGGAGTGAACGGGAAGGTGGCCAGGCCGATGTGACCGGCGCATTCGCGGACCGAACCGCGGTCGTCGGGATCGTCGGCCTTGGTTATGTGGGGTTGCCGCTCGCGGTGGAGTTCGCGAAAGCCGGTTATCACGTCGTGGGCTTCGATATCTCGGAGCGGGTCGTGACGGGGGTGAATGCGGGGCGGAGCCACATCGGAGACGTCAGTTCGCAGGTCGTTCGCGCGTTGGTGGGAGAGGGCCTCCTGGAGGCGACGACGGATCTGGGTCGTCTCGGGG
>VSDC01000258.1:0-4096 GCA_047459275.1 Gemmatimonadota bacterium | reverse complement strand
TCGGCGAACGCCTGCCACACGGCGGTCTTGCTCTCGTGGAAGCGGTCCGACAGCGTGGGATCCCCGGTGCCGTAGATGTACAGGTCGCCGTCGAGGACTCCGCCGCGCACCTCGCCGTCGGTCAGCAGGTAGGTTCCGTACCGGTAGTTGGGACCCAGGTAGCGCAAGGCCGCCGCGGAGGTGAACAGCTTCATGTTGGACGCGGGCGCCAGCTCGAGGTCGGGGTTGTAGGCGAAGATCGTGTCCCCGACGTCCAGCGACACCGCCATCACGCTCCAGCGTGCGTCCTGCCATCCGGTCCCGTGGATCAGGCGCACGAGGTCGGAGTGTAGGACCGAGACGGCCGACGCCGTCGGTGTTGCCGCGGGCGCCAGGGTGGTGGCCTGGCTTGCCTGTGGCGCCGGCGGCGAAAGCGGCGAGGCGAAGGTGAGGGCGGCGGGGAGCAGGAAGGCGAAAATTTGCCGGGTCATGTCCAGGGGTTCGAGTGGCATCACGCGATCTCGGCGCAAAAACATATGTTTTCAGTCAAGGGGTGCAAGTCCAGGACCACACCGCTCTGGCATCTTTCATGCACAACACTCCGCGCCGCACGGGACGGTTGCCTGCCCCTTGCGTCCCAGCGTATTCACCATATCTTGGGGTCCCGACGACCGCTTGGCAGGTTCTGCGGGTTGAGGTCACGGCGCGCCTCCCCAGATCGTGGGCAGGTGCGCCGATCTCTTTTCGGGGCACCAGGCGCGCTGATGTGGCGGCGTCGCACACGCCGTTTGTATCGTTACGTCCACCTCCCAAGGGAAGGAGCTTGCCCCATGGCCGAGTCGCTTCGCATCCTCATCGCCGATGACGAGGCGCTGCACAACCTCGCTCTGACCAGCCAGCTCGAAACGCTGGGTCACCAGGTCGTGGCCACGGCCACAAACGGTCGAGAGGCCGTGGAACTCGCCCGAGAGGTAAAGCCGGACCTGGCTTTCCTCGACATTCGGATGCCGAACATGACCGGCCCGGAGGCGGCGCACCAGATCGCGGCCGAGCGCCCCATCCCGATCATCATCCTCTCCGCCTACAGCGACAGTCGTACCGTGGAGGAGGCGACCCGTTCGCCCGTCTTCCACTACCTCGTCAAGCCCGTCGATCCCGACGACCTCGGGCCGGCCATCGCCGTCGCACGCGCCCGCTTCGAGGACTGGATCGAGGCCAAGCGCCAGCGCGACCAGCTCGAGGTCAAGCTGGAAGAGCGCAAGATCATCGAACGGGCCAAAGGGCTGCTCATGGACACGAGGGGTTTGTCCGAGCGAGAGGCGTATCGCTTCCTGCAGAAGACCAGCCAGGACAAGAACACCCCGATGGTCGAACTCGCCAAGAAGATCCTGTTGGCGGCTCCGTTACTGCAGCGGGATTGACCCTGGCGCGGGGGTAGGCGATTCCGTGCGACGCGGCGCGTGATTCATAGAGACAGGAGATGAATCTGGAGTCGGAAACGATACGGGATCGGGAAGACCGGCCATCGTCCGCGGGCGATGCCCAGGAGGGCGCGGACGATGAGCCGGCTACGATCCTCGTGGTCGATGACGAGTTATACGCCCGCCAACTCCTGACAGACCTGCTCGAAGCCCAGGGTTTTCGTGTGGTGTCGGTCGCGCGTGGCGAAGAGGCGCTCTCGTGGGTGGGCGCCGTGGACCTCGTGCTGCTCGACGCCATGCTCCCGGGTCGGGATGGCTGGGCGATCTGCCGGGAATTGAAGGAGCGTTACGACCCCCTTCTTCCGGTCATCATGGTGACGGCGCGGACGACGCCCGAGGACGTGGTTCGTACGTTCGAGGCCGGCGCCGACGACTACGTCGCCAAGCCGTTCCACGCGGCGGAGCTGACCGCGCGCATCGAGTCGAGGCTCCGCGTCCATCGTGCCGAGCGCGAGCTCCAGCGGATGAACCAGCGGCTCGCGGAGCTCGCGAACCAGAACTACCAGCTCTACGAGCGGGCTCGCGCCGACGCCGACGAGCGGGCCCTCCTCCTGCGCGAGCTGGACCACCGGGTTCGGAACAACCTGTCGGTGATCATGGGGCTCGTCAGCATGGAGCGGAACCGGCGGCCGCCGCGCCCGGCGCCCGAGGCGCTGGCCAGCCTCGAGAGCCGCTTGCGCTCCTTCCTCACCGTCCACGAAGCGCTCCGCCGGCAGAACTACCGCTCGGTGCCCGTGCGCGAGATCGCGGAGCGGCTCGCGCAACGGCTCCGGAACTCGATGGCGGAAGACGGCCGCGTGCGCTTGGAGTTCGAGGGCGACGCCCCGGCGCTCAACGAGCGGCAGGGATTCTCGCTCGCCCTAGCGATGAACGAGCTTATCACGAATGCGCTCGAGCACGCGTTCCCCGACGGGAGGAGCGGCGTCGTGCGCATCCGTGTCGGGGAGGTGGACGGCGAGATCTGCGTCGAGATCGCCGACGACGGAATCGGCATGCCCGACCTGGACCGCGGCGAGGTGGTCGGGAGCGGCCGGTCGATCGTGGACGCCCTCGTCCGCGGCGACCTCGGCGGGAAGGTCGAGCATCTCCCCACCGAGCGAGGCACCTGCGTCCGGCTCACCTTCCGCCGCGACAGCACAACCTCCCGCTAGAGCGCCGGCGGCTCTCGCAAGAGCGCCGACGCCCCCTTACAGAGAGAGCACCGACGCCTCCCGACTGAGCGCCGACACCGCATCCTCAATAGGTCGCAAGGTACCGCTCGATCTCCCAGTCGTGGACCTGGGCGATGTACTCCTGCCACTCCTGCTCTTTCGCCGCGATGAAATGGTGGAACACGTGGTCCCCCAGGATGCGGCGCACGACCTCGTCCTTCTTCATGAAGGCGATCGCCTCGCTCAGATCGCGGGGCAGCTCCTGGATCCGGTGCTTCCGGTACTCGCGAACCGTGAGCTGGGAGATGTCCTTGTCGACCGGCTCGGGGGGCTGGATCTTCCGCCGGATCCCGTCCAGCCCGGCGCCGAGCTGGACGGCCAGTGCGAGGTAGGGATTCGCCGACGGGTCCGGCATGCGCAGCTCGAGGCGCGTGCCCTTTCCGCGCCGGGCCGGAACGCGGACCATGGGCGAACGGTTCCGGTGCGACCACGAGACGTGGAGCGGCGCTTCGAATCCTGCGACCAGGCGCTTGTAGCTGTTCACGAGAGGGTTCGTGATGGCGCAGTAGCCGCGCGCGTGGGCCAGGAGCCCCCCGACGTACCAGCGCATGACCTTCGAGAGCCCGTCCGGCGCTTTCGGGTCGTAGAACGCGTTCTCGCCGTCCTTGAACAGAGACTGGTGCGTGTGCAGGCCGGAGCCCGCCTGGCCGTATATGGGCTTCGGCATGAAGGTGGCGTGCAGGTCGTGCTGCATCGCGACGTTGCGGACGACGAAGCGGAACGTCGCCAGGTTGTCCGCGGTCGTCAGCACGTCGCTGTAGCGGAAGTCGATCTCGTGTTGCCCGGGCGCCACCTCGTGATGGGATGCCTCCACCTCGAAGCCCATGAGCTCGAGGATGTTCACGATGTCGCGGCGCGCGATCTCGCCCAGGTCGACCGGCGTGAGGTCGAAGTACCCGCCGGAGTCGTGCGTGACGCGCGTCGGCTTCCCGTCCGGCGCGCGGTGGAAGAGGAAGAACTCGGCCTCGACACCGGCCATCATCTCGTAGCCGAGCTCGGCGGCCGCCGCGATCTGGCGCTTGAGGACGAAACGGGGATCGCCCTCGAAGGGTTTGCCGTCCGCCGTGTAGACGTCGCAGATCAGCCGCGCGACCCGGTTGTCGGGGTCGCCCCACGGGAAGATCGCGAACGTGTTGTAATCGGGTTTCAGGATCATGTCCGACTCCTCGATCCGGACGAAGCCCTGGATCGAGGAGCCGTCGAAGGTGATGTCGCCGGCCAGCGCCTTTTCGAACTGGCTCCGCGGGACTTCGACGTTCTTGATGATCCCGGTGATGTCTGTGAACTGGAGGCGTAGGAACCGGACCTCGCACTTGCGCAGCAACTCGAGCAGATCCTCCTTGGTCGCGCCCGCCGTGCGGCCCGCGACCGGGAGGTCCGTGCGCAGTGTGGTGAGATGCCGGGGCACCCCACGTCCGCCGGAGT
>VSDC01000009.1:0-18102 GCA_047459275.1 Gemmatimonadota bacterium | reverse complement strand
GACGGGCCCGGCCCGCGGCGCTGGACCTCGCCATCATCGCCATCCTCGGCGTCGCCATCCTCCCGGTGCTCCGCCTGGCGCGCCGCACGCTCGCGCCCGCTGCGGCGTTCCCGGGGGCCGGGACGGGCGCGCGGTGGGCAGGGACGGGGGTCCGACCCGCGGATCAGCCACGGGCGCCGAACCCGGTGGTCCCGGACCGGCCGGCGCCCAAACCCGCACCGCAGCCGACTCCGGCCCGGCGCCAGCGCGAACGCGTCGCTCGCGCGTCGACCCCGAGCCCGTCCGCGGCCGACCCGCGCGTCTGGGCCGTCCGCACCCTCGCCGCCCAGGGCGCCACACCCGCGGAGATCGCGCGCACGACCGGCCTCGCCCGGGATGCGGTGAAGCTCATCGTGCGCTCCAGCGTCGGTCGCGCGGATGCGGCAGGGTCTGCCGCCGGCGGCACGTTCTTCCGCCCCGCGACGCACTCTCCCCGGGCGGCGGCGGCCGGCGCCGGAGTTGGAAAGTTGTTGACGTGAAACGAGTTGCGTTCGACTGGCACCGCCGTCCGAAGATGGCATGGCCGTTGCCCGTTGGAGCGGCGGTTCAACACGCCCAACCAGGGGAGCTCCGATGATCTCGGACGGTCTGCTCGCCGCGGCGCGGGCGCTGCGATACTGGGAGACGCGCCAGCAGGTGCTTGCGCACAACCTGGCGAACGTGGACACCCCGGGCTTCAAGGGCGAGCGCGTCTTCGCGCGCCTCGTGGAGGACCGGCTTGTCGAGGCCCACTCGGCCACGGACATGAGCACGGGGCCGCTCTCGCCTACGGGTCGGCCGCTCGACCTCGCACTCGAGGGGCCGGGGTTCTTCGTGGTGGAGACGCCCGACGGCGAGCGCCTCACGCGCGGCGGCGCGATGCGCATCGATGAATCGGGCCGGTTGGTGACGGAGGCGGGTTACCCGCTCCTCGGCGACAACGGGCCCCTCGTCCTCCCGCCCGGCACGGTCGACATCGACGCGACCGGGATGGTCCGGGTCGACAGCCGGGAGATTGGCCGGCTCAGGGTCGAGGCCGCCCCCGAGGGTGTGACGCTGCTCCGTGAAGCGGGCGGCCTGTACCGCCCCGACGCGCTCCGCATCCCCATGGACCCCGCCCGGCGCAAGGTCCGGCAGGGGATGATCGAGGCGAGCAACGTGAGCGCGATCGAGTCGATGGTGGACATGCTCACTGTCCAGCGGTCCTTCGCTGCGGTGCAGAACAGCGTGCGCGTGATCGATGAGGTGATGGCCACGGTGGCCAACGACCTCGGCAGAGTCGGCTGACGAAAGGCGGGTGAGCCATGGATCCGACGCTCCTGACTTCGGCGACGGGGATGAGCGCGCAGCAGACGCGCGTGGAGATCATCGCCAACAACCTGGCGAACGTGAACACGCCGGGCTTCAAGCGCAGTCGTGCCCACTTCGAGGACCTCCTCTACCAGACGGTGCGGGATGCCGCGATCGTGGGCGGGATCGACGCGCAGAGCGTGCCCGCCGTGCAGATCGGTCGCGGCACGAGGCTCTCCAGCGTCCAGCGGATCGACGCCCAGGGCCCGATCGAGATGACGGGCCGCCCGCTCGACGTGGCCATCGAGGGCGACGGCTACTTCCAGGTCCAGCTCCCGAACGGGATGATCGCCTACACGCGGGACGGCAGCTTCAGCATCTCGGACCAGGGCGTGCTGGTCACGAGCGGCGGCTACACGGTCATCCCGGGGATCGCGATCCCGCCCGAGGCGGGTGAGATCTCGATCTCGCGCAGCGGGATCGTGACGGTGACGATGGCGAACAGCCCGGAGCCGCTCGAGATCGGCCGCATCGAGCTGGCGCGGTTCCCCAACCCGTCGGGGCTGCGGGCGTTGGGCGAGAACCTGTACGCCGAGACTGCGGCGTCGGGGATGCCGACCGTCGGCTACCCGCAAGAGGACGGCTTCGGGCGGCTCGTCCAGGGGAGCCTGGAAGCGAGCAACGTCGAGATCGTCCGCGAGATGGTGGACATGATCAGCGCCCTGCGCGCCTACGAGATCAACTCGAAGGCGGTGCAGGTGAGCGAGCAGATGGCCGAGATCACCAATGCGATGGTTCGCTGATCGGCGGCGTCCGCGCCGGCCACTGGCCGTGGGCAGGCTGGCGCCCGCGGTGGCTGCGATCACGGTCCTGGTCGGGCCCGGCGCGGCCTTCGGCCAGGCGACGACGTGGGCGCCCGGCGCCGCACTCGAGGCCCGCGTCCGCGCGGCAGTCGCCGAGCGTTGGGGGATCCAATCGGCGACGGTTCGCCTGGAGTGGGGCCAGGTGCGCGAGCCGCGGTCGATCCCGGCCGACGCTCCGCTCCGGCTGATCGGCTCGGGCGCGGGCGGTTCGTGGGTCGTCGCCTTCGAGCCGCCGGGCGAGCCGCCGCTCCACGTCCGCGTGCGGGCGGGGACCGAAGTGGAACGCCCCGTCGCCGCGCGGGATCTGGAGCGCGACGTGGTCCTCGCCGAGGGCGACATCGCCTACCGCCCGACCATCGAGTGGGGCGCACCGAGGCCGGTCACTCCCGTGCGTCCGGGGTGGGTGACGCGACGTCGCATCGCCCTCGGCCAGGCGCTCGAGGAGCCGGCCGTCGGGCCGCCCGTCGTGGTCCGGGCGGGCGAGCCGGTCCGCGCGGTCCTGACGCGAGGCGCGATCACGCTGGCTCTCGACGCCATCGCGCTCGGCAACGCCGCGATCGGCGAAAAGGTCGCGTTTCGAACCGATTCGGGGCGGCGGCTCGTCGGCATCGCCGCGGGCCCGTCCCTGATCCATATCTCTGACAATCCGGGGAGGGACCCATGACCATCACCCGTGGTCTCGCAGGCCTGGCGCTCGGGACGGCCGCGCTTCTCGCCGTGGTGGAGCCCGTCCAGGCCCGCCAGGCGGCGGAGCCGAATACGCCGGCCCAGACGGCGGAGCCGACCGCGCCGACCCAGACGGCGGCACCCGCACCGCGGGCGCGCGCCTCGCGCTGGGACTGGACCGCCGACCGCAGGCGCTTCGTCGAGGGGGACATCATCACCGTCCTCATCGACGAGTACACCCTCGCCTCGGCGAACAAGAACTCCACAGCGAAGCGGGATCGGAGCCGCGACCTGAGCCTGGGCGGCGGATACTCGGTCACAGGGCCGGCCGCCGCGAACGGGAACGTGAACGGCGCGTTCCGCAGCCGGAGCGCGGGCGAGTCCACCGAGCGCGGCCAGACGACGCGCCAGGACCGTCTCACCTCCGAGATCACCGTTCGCGTGGTGGGGATCGAGCCGAACGGCGTGCTCCGCGTCGAGGGGACCAAGCGCATGGTCATCGACGAGCACGAGCAGGAGATCAGGCTCTCCGGCCTGATCCGGCCGGAAGACGTCCCGGCGAACAACGTCGTCGAGTCGTGGCGCATTGCCGACGCCGTGATCTCCTACGACTCGAACGGCAAGCTCGGCAACCCGAAGGGAAGCGTCCTCGGGCGGATCCTGGGATGGATATGGCCATGAACCACCGCGGTGACGCGACGCCGCGTGGCGCGCGGTCGTGGCGCAACGCGGCGCTGGTCCTGCCGATACTGGTTGTCGTCGGGCTGGGACTCGCGGCCCCGGCGGCGGCGCAGGAGGTCCGCATCCGCGACCTGACCCGCCCCGAGAGCGAAGTCCCGGTCCGGCTCGTCGGCTACGGCCTCGTGGTCGGCCTCGACGGCACCGGCGACCGGGCCATGGGCGGCTACGGCGCGCGGCACACGGTCCGGTCGGTGGTGAACCTGCTCCGCAACTTCTCCATCGAGGTGCCGGAGCAGATGCTCCGGACCCGGAACGTCGCGGCGGTGCTGGTCACGGCCGAGGTCTCGCCGTACCAGCGCGCCGGCGGCCGCTTCGAGGTGCAGGTGTCGTCCCTCGGCGACGCGGTCTCGCTCCGGGGCGGCGTGCTCTGGACCACGCCCCTGGTCGCCGAGGTGGGCGGCATGCCCGTGGCCACGGCGCAGGGGCCGATACTGATGAGCGAGGGCGGCTCGATGCGCGGATACGCGACGGTCGAGACGACGGGCCGCATCCCCGACGGCGGGCTCCTGGAGACCGACCTGCCGCGGCCGCGGTTCGCCAGCACCTCGCGGCTGTTCCTGAGGGAGCCGGACCTCGGCACCGCGATCCGCATCGCCGACGCCGTGAACGCCGAGCTGGGGCCGGGCACCGCCACGGTCGAGGACCCGGGCTCGATCGCTCTCGCGCTCCCGGAGGACGAGCCGCCCGCCGTGCTCCTGAGCCGGATCGGCGAGCTGCGCGTCGAGCGCGACCGCCGTCCCCGCATCCTGATCGACGGGCGGGATGGCACCGTCGTCGCCGGCGGCGACCTCGTCGTGGGCGAGGCGGTCGTGAGCCATGGGTCGCTCACGCTCACCATCGGCGGAAGCGCTGCGTCCGATTCCTGGACGCCGGGCGTGGTGCGGGTCGCGCCCGGGACGACGGTCCAGGACGTGGCCGCCGCGCTCCACGCGGTCGCCGCGCCGCCCTCGGCGATCGCGGCGATCTTCGAGTCGCTGCGCAGCGTCGGCGCACTCGCCGCGGAGGTGAGCGTCCGATGAACGGTCCCATCGGCGGTGCGGTCGGGCCGACGACGTCGCGGCCCGCCCAGCTCGATGAGGACGCCGCGCTGCGCAGGGCGTGCGCCCAGCTCGAGGGCGTCTTCTTCGAGCAGGTGCTCAGGGCGATGCGCGAGACCATCCCTGAGGGTGGCCTGGTCGATGGCGGGTTGGGAGAGGACATGTTTACCGCGATGATGGACGCGCATCTGGCCGAGATCGCCGCCGGCAGGATGAACGGCTCGATCGCCTCGGCCCTCTATCGCCAGCTCCGTGGAGGTTCGCAGTGATCAACCCGACGGCGACCATGGCGTACACGGCGCCAGCCGGCTCTCACGTCACGATCGACGCGCTCGTGCAGGCGCTCGTTACCGAGGAGCGGCTCCTGCGCGAGCTGAAGCAGGTGCTCCACGACCAGCGCCAGGGCGTGGCGATGGGGGACCTGGATCGCATCAACGGCAGCGTCTTCGCCGCGCACCGCATCCTGCGCACGATGTCCGAGGCCCGACGCCGACGCCGGACGTTGGTCGGCGCGCTCGCCGGCGCCGAAGACGTCGCCCTCGGCGACCTCGAGGCGACGCTGGGCTCGCGGTGCACGGACGAACTCTGCGCCGCCCGGGACCGCCTCGTCGAGACCGCGCGCGTCGTCTCGCGGGAGATCGCCCTCAATCGCCGGGTGCTGCAGGCCGCGCTCCGTGCCGGCGATGAGCACCTCCGCGCGCTGCTCGGCGGCGCCGTCGCTGCGCTCGGCTACGACGCGTCCGCGCAACCGGTGGCGGACGTCCGGGGCCACGGAATCTTGATCGATCGGCAGGTGTGACATGGCATCGAGTCTCTTCGGCATCCTGAACACCGCGCGCTCCGCGCTCGTCGCGCACCAGTACGCGAGCCGCGTCGTGGGCCACAACATCAGCAACGCGACGACGGAGGGCTACTCGCGCCAGCGCGCCGAGATGGTACAGGCCACGCCTGTCGCGACGCCGTACGGCTCCCTCGGGACGGGCGTGCAGGTGGTAGACGTCACCCGCGCCCGGGACACGCTGCTCGACGCATCGGTCCGCCGCGAGTCCGCGTCCGCCGCGGAGCATCGCACGCGCTACGAGTTGCTCGGCCTGGTCGAGAGCTCCCTCGGGGAGCCGGGCGACACGGGACTCGCCGCCGCGCTCGACGCCTTCTGGAACGCCTGGAGCGATCTCGCCAACGATCCGTCCTCGATCGGCGCCCGCATCGCGATCCGCGCCCGGGGCCAGGCGCTCGTCGATCGGTTCCACCATCTGAGCGCCGTGATCGACCAGACCCGGGACTTCGCCGTGAGCAAGATCGGCGCGGCCGTCGGCGAGCTGAACGAGCTCGCCCAGGCCATCGCGCGCTTGAACGAGCGCATCATCGCCGCCGAGAGCGGCGGCACCAGCGCCCCGGACCTGCGCGACGAGCGGGACCGCCTCCTCGATCGGATGGCGTCGCTCGTCGACATCCAGGTCATCGAGCGGGAGAACGGAGGAATCGGCGTCTACGTCCAGGGCGTGAGCCTGGTCGACGGGATCCATGCGAGTGTGGTGGAGGTCGACTCCACGGCCGGGCGCCTCACGCTCCACACCGCCAAAGGGACGGGGCTCCCGGCGCCCGGCGGCACGCTCGGCGCGCTCCTGGGCGTCGTGAACGACGACCTGCCCGCCCGGCAGGCGGAGCTGGACCGTTTGGCCCGCGCCATCGTCCAGCACGTCAACTCCCTGCACGCGGGAGGGACGAACCCCCAGGGCCAGACCGGGGTCGCGTTCTTCGAGGACTACGGCGACCCGACGCTCGTCAGCGTCACCGCCCGGACGATCTCACTCTCCACGGTCGTCGCCGCGGACGCGACGGCGATCGCCGCGGGCACCGCCGGCCCCAACGGCGAGCATCGCCCCGGGGCGAACGACGTCGCCCGCGCTCTTGCGCAGCTTCGCGACACGCCCGAAACTGTCCACCTCGGCAACCGCACCATCGGCGACGCCTACGCGAACTGGGTCTCCGAACTCGGCCTCGCCGTCGCTTCGGCTAGAGACGCCGCCACGGTGCACCAGACGCTGGCCGAGAACGCGGAGGCGCGCCGCGCCAGCGTGAGCGGCGTCCAGACGGACGAGGAGCTCGTCCGGCTCATCCAGTTCCAATCGGCCTACGCGGCGGCAGCGCGCGTCGTGACGACTGCGGACGAGATGCTCCAATCGCTCCTGAACATGGTCTGAGGCATGCTGATCCTGAGCCGGCGCCCCGGGGACGCCATCCTGATCGACGGCGGCATCCGCATCGTCGTCGTAGCGTGTGACTCTCGCGGTGTCCGGCTCGGAATCGAGGCGCCCGGCAACGTCGGGATCGTAAGGGAGGAGATCGTCAAGCAGATCGCGGACGAGAACCGGAGGGCGAACACGGCCGCCCTCGCGTCGCAATGGATGGAGGGGCTCCCGCCGCCGCCCCCCAGAGAGGACCGGCCGGAACCGGCGGCCCACCCGGACCAACACCGACCGCAACCAACCCGCCAGGACCGAACCGACCGCCCCGCCTCGCGTGGGGCAGAGCGGGAGAGATAGCTGCGCTCGTCGCGGCTCGAAGCGTGGCGCTCCGCGTCGGTTCGAGGCGGCGTTCTCGCGTCGTGATCCGGTCAGCCGGCGTCTATCGGAAGGCGGAGTCCGATCCCGGTGTCGAGCCACTCCACACCGCCGCCGAGCGCCGTGATCGATGGCCGCACCGCCGCCATGGCCTGCTCGAGCCGGGCGTCCCGGCCCGCCCCGGCATCGCCCCCTGCACCCGCGATCGCGACCTGGACGAAGTCGTTGCCGTCTCCGCGGGCGATCCGGACCCGGGCCGCACCCGAGCCGGCGACTGCGGCCAGGAGCACGACGATCGCCTTCACCGCCCGCGAGCGCTGGACCAGCACGAAGCCGTCGTCTTCGTATACCACCTCGATCGGCACCTGACCCAGGGTCCGGTGGCGGCGCACCAGGTCGACGGCGTCCCTCACGAGATCCGATGCCCGGACCAGCGCCTCGAGCGGCTCCCGCTCGCCCGCGACCAACCCGATCAGCTCGCTGATCCGCTCCAGCCGCGCGACCTCTCCGGCCAGTGTCCCGCACAGCTCCGCGTCCAGCGTCCCGTCGAGCTGCGCGAGCTGCGCGATCCCCGACACCACGCCGATCCGGCCGTTCAGATCGTGCCGGATCCCGCCCAGGATCGAGTCCGCAGCCGCCCGCCACTCCGGTGTTGCTTCGATCGCTGCCTCCTCCCGCTCCAGCCCTGTCGTCATCTCGCTTCCTCCTGCGTCCCGCGCTCACGCCGGCCCCGGACTCCAGTCCCTCGACCCACGCGCCGATACTCTGGCACGTGGGCCCAGGACTCTGTCTTCACGGATGAGGGAGCTGCCAGGCCGTGTTCACCGTCATCGGCTTCATCATCGTCTTCGGTAGCGTGCTCGCCGGCTTCACCATGCACGGCGGGAACGTCCTGGTGCTCGCCCAGGTCACCGAGTTCCTCATCATCGGCGGAGCGGGCATCGGGGCGGTGGTCATCGGCAACAAGCCGAGCGTCGTGAAGCGCATGATCTCCGATACGCTCGCGCTGTTCAGGCCCGACCCCTACAACCGGCACACGTACGCGGAGCTCCTCCAGGTCCTCTACGAGACCTTCTACGCCGCGCGCCGAGACGGCCTCGTGGGCATCGAATCCCACGTGGAAGAGCCGGAGTCGAGCTCGATCTTCAGGAAGTACCCGTCCTTTCACTCCAATCAGCGGGCGATGTACTTCCTGTCCGACACCATGAAGGTCCTCCTCACCGGCGCCGTCGACGACCACCACCTCTCGGAGATCCTCGACCTCGACCTCGACCGGTACCACGAGGAGGCGATGGTCGTCCCCAACGCCATCAGCCGCGTTGCCGACGCCATGCCCGGCTTCGGCATCGTCGCCGCGGTCCTCGGCGTCATCATCACCATGGGCCACATCGGAGGCTCGCCGGCGCAGATCGGCCAGAGCATCGCCGCCGCCCTCGTCGGCACCTTCCTGGGCGTGCTCCTCTCCTACGGCGTCCTCGGCCCCCTCGCCCAGGCGATCGAGGGTCGGGTCCGCGGCGAGCAGGCCTACCTTGCCTGCATCCGGACGGCGCTCCTCTCGTTCTCGCGCGGCGATCCGCCCATCACGTCCGTCGAGTTCGCTCGCCGGAACATCGAGCCCGAGAACCGACCCTCCTTCGCCGAGCTCGAGCGACTGACCCGCCGGAGGGCGGCGTAATATGGCTGTGCGGGACCGGGATCGGAAGATCGTCGTCGTCCGCAAGAAGACGACGACGCACGGCGGCCGCAGCCACGGCGGCTCCTGGAAAGTCGCCTACGCCGACTTCGTGACCGCGCTCATGGCGTTCTTCCTGGTCATGTGGATCGTGACCATGGATGCCAACGTGAAGGAGCTCATCGAGGGCTACTTCAGCAACCCCATCGGCTTCAAGAAGGCGTATGGCGCCGGTACGAACGTCCTGGCGGTGGGCAACTCGCCGGTCGAGGCGGAGCTGCGGCGCATCCGGATCGCCTCACGCGAGGTGCAGCGGCAGCGATTCGAGGAGATCCGCGCCGATATCCTGGAGCGGCTGGAGGAACTCTACGCCGCGATCGACCTCGAGGCGCAGGTCGAGATCGTCATCACCGACGACGGCTTGCGGATCGAGATGATCGAGGCCGATGACGGCGTGGTCTTCTTCGACCTCGGGTCCGAGCAGCCCCGGCCGGTCGCCGTCGAGATCTTCGGCGTCATCGCACGGGCGCTCGAGCGGATCGACAACGACATCATGATCGAGGGTCACACGGATGCCGCCCAGTACGGCACCCGCAGGTACACGAACTGGGAGCTCTCGGTCGCCCGGGCCAACGCGGCCCGCAGGGCCATGGAGGAGAACGGGCTGGCGCCCCATCGCATCCTCGAGGTGCGCGGCTACGCGGACCGAAAGCTCCGCGTCCCCGACGACCCGTACCACGCCGCGAACCGGCGTGTCTCGATCCTCATCCCCTTCAAGGACCCGAACCCCGCCCTCCTCCGCGCCGTGATCGAACGGCGCCTCACCGTGGAGACGGACTGATCCGGAGGTCCGGACACGCCCCGATCCGAAACGCATTCGCCCCGGCGCCCGCGACGCGCCGAACTCGTTTCACGCCGATAGCCTCGGGAGCTGCTCCCGCGACCACCTGAGCGCCTCGAGGTAGCTGGGAGAGAGAACGTAAGTCGGAAGGTGGATGGACGAGGCGAGGCGCGGGAGCTCGTGCCACTTCCCGACCTCGTACGCCTCGACCAGCGAGAGGACGGTGCCGAACAGGCCCGCACGCATGACGAGCGCGTCCCGCAGGTCCTGATCCAGCTCGAGCCTCTCCAGGATGCGCTCCATGGGCGCCCCGAGGATCGCGTCGAGCAGCGAGAAGAGTCCCACCAGGAAGAGCGGGCCGCTGACGCGATGGTCGCCCATGCGGTACCCGATCAGCTCGCAGAAGCGCGCGCGAATCAGCGCCGTCTGGAGGAGCTCCACCCCGATGCGTCCCCGATTCCTGGCCGATGCCGCCAGCATCAGCGCGAGCCAGCGGTAGAGCGATTTCCGGCCGAGGAGGCGGATCGCGTGACCGATCGAGCGGATCCCGCGCCCGCCGACCGTCGCCGAGTTCACGATCCGGAGCAGCTTGTACGTCAACGAGACATCGAGGCCGAACTCCTCCTCCAGCGACGCATCCGGCAAGGTCGGATCGCGGACCAGGTTCATCAGCTTGAGGACCTGGACCTCCGTGGTCGTGAGGTCCTTCCCCGCGACCGTCTCGGGCCGCTGGAAGACGTAACCCTGGAACATGTCGAACCCGAGGGCCCTGCAGTACTCCAGGACCTCGCGGGTCTCGATCTTCTCGGCGAGGAGGTAGGCGTCGGAGCCACGGATCCGGTCGACCAGGGCGGCGACCTCGTCCCGGGTTCGCTGGAGCACGTCGACTTTCACGATCTCCGCGAGCCCGAGGAGCGGCGTCCAGCGCTCGTCGAGGACGAAGTCGTCCAGCGCGATTCGGTAGCCCCGCTCCGCCAGCATGTGGCACGCCGCCACCACCGCGTCGTCCGGCTCGACCGTTTCGAGGATCTCGACCACGACCATCCCGGGGTCGAGGAGCTCGATCGTGCCAGACAGCAGCAGCTCCCGGCTGCAGTTGATGAACGCCGGCATGCCTTCCGTCAGCTCGTGCAGGCCGAGCCCGACGAATGCGTCGACGATGACGCGGCTCGACATGTCGTACGTGACGTGTGACGGCGCGGATTGGCTCTCGCGGTGATCGCGGTAGAGGAGCTCGTAGCCGACGACGCGGTCGTGCCGGTCGAAGATCGGCTGCCGGGCGACGAAGACGTCCATGGACCCGACTTGTGAAGGAAACGAAAAAGGGGATTGTCGCGCGCTGCTCCCATTGGCGGAAGCCGGAATCGCCGACAGGATAGGACTTTGCGACGCTAACGTCAACGGCTTCCCGAGCCGTGGTCCTGCGTGAGTGCCCGGGTCGGCCGCCCGCATGAAGTTCGCCCGCCCGCCTAAAGTTCGCCCGTCGCGCGCCGATAATCTAGGCAGCGGCCGGTGGGTGGCCGGCCGGGCGGAGCAGGGACGCTCCGCGGCGCAAACTTCAGGGAAGGAGAATCACCATGCGCATCAACACCAACGTCCCGGCGCTCAACACGCAGCGCATCCTGAGCCAGACGAACACCGCCATCGCGCGGTCGATCGGCCGCCTGTCGTCCGGCTACCGCATCAACCGCGCGGCCGACGACGCCGCCGGACTCGGGATCGCGAACCAGATGCGCGCCGACCTGCGCGCGATGAACCAGGCCGCGCGCAACGCGGAGCAGGCCAGCTCGGCGCTGCAGATCGCCGAGGGTGCCGCCCAGACGATCGCGAGCATCCTCGACCGGATGAAGGAGCTCGCCGTCCAGGCCGCTTCCGACAACACGTCCGACGATGGCCGGCTGAAGATCCAGGCGGAGTTCGCGCTGCTCCAGGAGGAGATCACGCGTATCGTCGACACGACGAAGTTCCAGGGGAAGACGCTCCTGGATGGGTCGTGGGGGCAGCGGATCGAGAACCTGAACTTCGGGACACTGACTCCGACGATCACGCTGAGCGGCGCGGTGGCGGGCACCTACACGCTCACGGCGACGGCCGGCTCGGGCGGCACCAACGACACGATCTCACTCTCCGACGGCACGACGACCCAGACGATCGACCTGGGTGGCACGGGGGTCCTCGGCGATGCCCACGACCTGGACTTCACCCAGTTCGGGATCCGGATCTCCATCTCCGGGCTCACGGACGGGGCCAGCCACTCCTTCGATGTCGCGGGGACGCCCGTCACCTTCATGGTCAGCGTCAGCGGCAACGAGGGTCAGAACGGGGCGGCCGGCGCGGACGACATCGAGCTCGGCACGCTCGATCTGAGGCTCGAGACCCTGGGCCTCGACACCCACTCGCTCGGCACGAAGGCCGACGCCCAGGCCGCGATCTCGGCGATCGACGGGGCGATCAGCATGGTCTCCGACGCCTTCGGCCAGATCGGCGCGGCGCAGAACCGCCTCGACTACGCGCTGACGAACGTGCGGACGGCGATCGAGAACGTCTCCGCCGCGGAGTCGACGATCCGCGACGCCGACATGGCGGCCGAGATGACCACGTTCACGCGCAACCAGATCCTGCAGCAGACGGGCATGGCGATGCTCGCGCAGGCGAACGCGGCGCCGCAGCTCGTCCTGCGGCTCCTGCAGTAAACGATACCGGCGCCGAAACCCCCGGGGTCGGCTCCGGCCGGCTCCGGGGTTCGGCATAGGACCCGGAACCACGCAAAGGACCCATGAGCTCGACCGTCTCGTTCAGCGGCCTCGCCAGCGGAGTTCAGTGGCAGGACATGGTCGACCAGATCATGCAGCTCGAGCGCGCGCCCGTGCGCCTGCTCGAGTCGCGGATCAAGACGGTCGAGTCGCGTTCCGGCGCCTGGGCCGCGTTCGAGTCCCGGGTCTCCGCGCTGGGCTCCGCGCTGGAGTCGCTCCGCACGGGCCTGGCGTTCCGTGCCTACCGCGCCTCTCTCGGCGGCCTGCCGGTCGGCGTCCCCGCGCCGCTCGCGGTGTCCGCCTCGGAGAGCGCGCGGCCGGGCACGCACACCGTCCGCGTGCTCGGGGTCGCGGCGGCCGAGAAGCTGAGCGGAAACGTCCTCTCGTCCCGCACCGACGCCCTGGGCCTCTCGGGCGAGTTCCTGATCGGCGGCGTGCGGGTCGAGGTCTCCGAGACCGACTCGCTCGACGACATCGTCGCCCGCATCAACCGGGCGAACACGGGGTCGCGCCCCACGGGCGTGACGGCCTCGATCCTCTCCACGGGCCCCGATCAGCACCGCCTGATCCTCACCGCGGACCGGACCGGCGCGGCCGGGATCGACCTCGTGGACGGCGCGAGCGGCGTGCTCCGCGCCCTTGGGCTCCTCGACGAAACCACGTCCATCAAGCATGCTACGTCGAGCGGCGCCCGGAGCGACGCCTTCTCCGGCGCCTCCACGGCCGTCGCCGCGCTGCGCGGGTTCGCCGCGCCGCCCGCCGCCGGCGCCGTCGCCTTCGGCTCCGGCGCTTCCCGCTTCACCGTCGCGATCGACCTGGCCACGATGTCGCTCCAGGACATCGCGGACGCCATCAACGCCGCGGCGGCCGACGCCGGGAGCGGCGTCCAGGCCTCCGTCATCTCCGAGGTCGTCGGCGGAGCGACGGTGTACCGCCTCGACATCCGCGGCACCACGAGCTTCGGCGACGCGAACCGCATCCTCGAGGCCCTCGGCGTCCTCGAGGGCGGGCGCGGCGCCATCGCCCAGCAGCTCCAGGGCGGCCGGCTCTCCGCGGGCGATGCAACGACCCCGGCCACGGCCGACACCCTCCTCACCGACCTCTGGGTGAACGGCCGCCACGCCGGCGTCCAGGTCGGCGACACCCTCACGATCACCGGGACCCGTGCCGATGGGACCCGCGTCGCCTTCGACTTCACCATCGAGGCGGACACCACGCTCCGGGACCTCCTCGACCGGCTGAACGACGCCGTCGACGGCTTCGGCGCCGGCGCGCGCACCGCGACGGCCTCGATCTCCGCCGACGGGCGCCTCGTCCTCACCGACGACGAGGGCGGTGACAGCCGCCTCTCCCTCTCGATCGTCGCCCACAACGAGGGCGGCGGCTCCCTCGACTTCGGGGAGATGACCGTCGTCCAGGCGGGCCGCGCCCGGCAGATCACCCGCGGCGCCGACGCCGAGATCGAGATCGACGGGACGTACGTGCGCAGCCCGTCCAACACGATCGCCGACGTGGTCCCGGGGCTCTCGTTGAGCCTCGCCACCGCGCTGCCGGACACCACGCTCACCATCACCGTCGAGCACGACGTCTCCCGCGCCGTCGCGGCCGTGCGGTCCCTGGTCGACGCGTACAACGCGATCGCCGATTTCGTCCGGAGCCAGACGCCTTCCACCGTCGAAGGCGCCGCGCGGCCGCCGCTCTCGGGCGACAGCGTGCTGCGCAGCATGCAGTCGATGATCCGGCAGGCGCTCGAGACGCGCATCCCCGCGGAGATCGCCGGTGCGTACACGCGTCTCGCCGACATCGGCGTGGAGATAGACCGCAACGGGCGATACACGTTCGACGCCGCCAAACTCGAAGCGGCGCTCCGCAGCGATCCCGAAGCCGTCGCGCGCCTGTTCGGGGTCCAGACCAGCTCGTCCGTCTCCCGGCTCCGGTACCTGACGCACGGGGCGGCCACGGCCTCGGGCTCCTACGCGGTCCAGATCACGCGGGCCGCAGCGCGAGCCGAGGTCGTGGGGTCGGGCTTCACGGGCGTCTACGTCGACGATGCGACGCCGGACACCCTGGTCGTCCGCGACCGCGGGACCGGCAGGGCGTACACGGTGGCGCTGTCCAACGGGATGACGCTCCAGCAGATCGTGGACGCGCTGAACGCCGAGTTCGCGACCGCGACGCGTCGCACCCTCACGGCCGGCACGACCCTCTACGCCGCAGCCGACGGCTCGACCGTCGCCGACGCGTCCACGCCGCTCGCGTCGCTCTTCAACGCCGACGGCACGGATGCGGGGATCGCCGACGGCTCGGTCTTCACCTTCTCCGGGCGCCGGGCCAACGGGGAGTCGTTCCTGGCGACGTTCACCGTCCAGGACGCGAGCACCCAGACGCTCGGCTCCCTCGTCGATGCGATCCGGGCGCAGCTCGGCCCCGGCGCGACCGTCCGGATCGAGAACGGCGTGTTGACCGTGACTGCGGCGGAGGAGGGCTCCAGCCTTCTCGAGCTGGCGGTCAGCGTGGACGGCGGCCAGGAGTCCCCGTTCGGCTCGCTGGACGTGCGGGTCGAGGGGCGTGATCCCGCGCGGATCACCGCAAGCGTCGAGGGCGGTCAGCTCCGTCTCGTCCACGAAGCGTACGGCTCCCATGAAGGGTTCGACATCGAGCTCGTGGCCGGCGGGGCCGACGGCACGGCATCCCTCGGCATCCAGGCGGGTACCTACGTCGGACTCGACGTCGAGGGGACCATCGGGGGGCACGCCGCCACCGGCAAGGGCCAGACTCTGACCGGGGCGCCTGGGTCGCCGGTCGAGGGGCTCGTCCTTTTCTACGATGGCACGGACACCGGCGTGGTGGGGCAGATCACCTTCAGCCGCGGGATCGCCGGCGAGCTCGAACAGGTGGTGCGGCGTCTGACGGGGACCGGGGATGGGTCCATCCGCGGCATCGTCGACCGGCTGGACGCGAGCGTGCGGTCCATGCACGGCCGGATCGATGAACTCGAGAGCCGCCTCGAGCAGCGGAGAGAGTACCTGGTCCGTCGCTTCTCCGCGATGGAACAGGCGCTCGCTCGGGCGATGGCGCAATCGCAGTGGCTGGCTGCCCAGCTCGCGTCGCTGGGCGGCGGTTCGTGAACCGAGGCCCGCGAAACCAAGATCGGCACACGGTAGGCAGCCATGAATCGTAACGGCCAGATCACGGCATACCAGCAGGTTCGCGTGCTGAGCAGCAGCCGTGAAGAACTCGTCCCGCTGCTGTACGAGCGGCTCCTCCACCACCTTCGCCGGGCTTCGGCCCAGATCGAGGCCCGCGACCTCGAGGGGAAGGCCGCGAGCCTGGCGAGCGCTTCGGAGATCATCTTCGAGCTGATGTCCTCGCTCGACTTCGAGGCGGGCGGCGAGATCGCTTCGCGGCTGGCTGCGCTCTACAGCTTCTTCTCGCGGGAGATCCTGATCGTCGGTCGGGACCTGGACCGCGCGCGTCTGGACAGGACGATCGAGATGGTCGCCTCGCTCCACGATGCCTGGGTGCACGCGGCCGCGAAGGCACGAGGGGCGGCGACCGAAGTCGCGGCAACAGCAGAGGTGGTCCGGTGATCTACCCGGTTGGCGCGCTCCGGCTTCGCCGCGCCGGCTACGCCCGCTACGCGGAGCTGATCGTGGCGCAGATCGAGGCGCTGCGCGCCGACGATCTCGAGCGGTTCCGCGCGCTGGCGGAGGAGCGCGACGCTGTCGCCAGACGGATCGATGCCATCGTCGACGACGACCTGACGGGGGATGACTCCGAAGACCGCGCAAACAGGGAAGAGGTAGATCGGCTGATCGGCGAGGTGCGGCTGCTCCTCGAGCAGTGCAGGGATCACGACCAACAGTTGCGTGAAGAGCTCGCCCGGATGCGCGACGAGGCCCGCGAAGCGCTCGGGGACCTCGACCGTCGCAGGCCCCAGGTCGAAGCCTACGTCCGCGCGCCGGATGCCGGCACGCGCTTCGATGTACGGCTCTGACGCCTCACGGCGCCCGGGCTACGCCCGGGGGCGCCGCCCAGCCGCGTCGCAGGGCTCAGCGCCGCCGCGCACGGCTCAACCCCGCGCGGCCCACGCAGCGATCCGGGCCTCGCTCTCGCGATAGGCGGACTCGGCGGCCGCCTCCCACCATGCCGCGTTCTCCCGATACCACGCAACGGTCTCCGCGAGACCCTCCTCGAACGTGCGCATCGGCGTCCAGCCCAGCTCCCGCTTCGCCTTCTCGTAGCTCACGCTGTAGCGGCGGTCGTGACCCGGCCGGTCCACGACGTGGCGGATCAGGTCCTCGCCCGCGCCGACGAGCTTCACCACCTGCCGCACCACGTCGATGTTCTCCCGCTCCGCGCCGCCGCCGAAGTTGTAGACCTCACCGGGACGCCCAGCCTCGAGCGCACGCAGCACGCCCCGGCAGTGATCTTCCACGTGGATCCAGTCCCGCCGCTGGCGCCCGTCGCCGTAGACCGGGAGCGGCCGGCCCCGCAGCGCCGAAGTCACCATGAGCGGGATCAGCTTCTCCGGGTTCTGGTACGGGCCGTAGTTGTTCGAGCAGCGCGTGACGACCACGTCCAGCCCGTGGGTGTGGTGGAAGGCTAGGGCCATGTGGTCGGCCGCCGCCTTGCTCGCGCTGTAAGGCGAGCGCGGCGCGAGGGGCGTCGTCTCGGTGAACGGCGGGTCTTCGGGCGCCAGCGTGCCGTACACCTCGTCCGTGCTCATCTGCAGGTGCCGCACGCCGCCCGCCTCGAGCGCCGCCTCGAGGAGCACCAGCGTCCCCTCCACGTTCGTCCGCAGGAAACGCCCGCCATCCTCGATGGAACGGTCGACGTGCGTTTCCGCGGCGCAGTGGATCACGGCGTCGAAGCGCTCCTCGCGGAACAGCCCCGCCACGCACTTCCGGTCGGCGACGTCGCCCCGCACGAACCGGTAGCGAGGCCCCTCTTCGATCCCCGCCAGGTTCGCGGGATTCGCGGCGTACGTGATCAGGTCCAGGTTGACGACGCGCCAATCCCGGCGCTCCGATAGGATCAGGCGGATCAGGTTGCTCCCGATGAAGCCCAGCCCGCCGGTCACGAGCACGTTCACGCGAACACCAGCTCCTCGAGCTCCGAAAGACGTGGGTGCGTCCGGTCCTTGGGGGAGAGGATCGCCTCGGCCTCGGACACGGGCCACTCGATCCCGAGCGCCGGGTCGTTCCAGAGTAGCCCCCGCTCGAGCTCCGGCGCGTACACGTCCGAGAGCTTGTAGATCACCTCGGTGTCCGGCTCGAGCGTGCAGAAGCCGTGGGCGAAGCCGACGGGAATGTAGAGCTGCTTCCAATTCTCCGCGCTCAGCACCACGGCGACGTGGCGGCCGAAGGTCGGAGAGCCGGGGCGTATGTCCACCGCCACGTCCAGGATCGCGCCGCGGGCCACACGCACCAGCTTCGCCTGGGCCCTCGGCGGGATCTGGAAGTGCAGCCCCCGCACCGTGCCGCGCCGCGCGGAGTACGAGTGGTTCTCCTGGACGAATTCGATGTCGATCCCCGCGGCCGCGAACGCATCGCGCTGGTAGACTTCCGACAGGAAGCCCCGCTCGTCCCCGTAACGCACCGGCACGATCTCTTTCACGTCGGGGATCGCCGTCTCGAAGATCTCGAACTTCATCG
>VSDC01000257.1:0-4165 GCA_047459275.1 Gemmatimonadota bacterium | reverse complement strand
CGCGGAGTATTCCCGCGACGTGGAGAAGCAGGACGTGCTCCACTTCATCGACAACATCTTCCGCTTCACGCAGGCGGGCTCGGAGGTGTCGGCACTGCTCGGCCGTATGCCGTCCGCGGTGGGTTACCAGCCGACGCTGGGCACCGAGATGGGTGAGCTGCAGGAGCGGATCACCTCGACCCGCGACGGCTCGATCACGTCGGTGCAGGCGATCTACGTCCCCGCGGACGACCTGACGGACCCGGCGCCGGCGACGGCCTTCGCGCACCTCGACGCGACGACGGTGCTCTCGCGTTCGATCGCCGAGCTCGGGATCTACCCGGCGGTCGACCCGCTCGACTCGACGTCCCGGATCCTCGATCCGCAGTACGTCGGCGAGCGGCACTACCGGGTGGCCACCGAGGTGCAGCGGATCCTGCAGCGCTACAAGGACCTGCAGGACATCATTGCGATCCTCGGCATGGACGAGCTCTCGGAGGAAGACAAGATCATCGTGGGCCGCGCCCGGAGAATCCAGCGCTTCCTCTCGCAGCCGTTCCACGTGGCGGAGCAGTTCACGGGGATCCCGGGGAAGTACGTCAAGCTCGAGGACACGATCGAGTCGTTCGAGCGCGTCGTCTCCGGCGAGTTCGACCACCTGCCCGAGCAGGCGTTCTACATGAAGGGCGGGATCGAGGACGTGATCGCCGCGGCCCGCGAGCTCGGCGTGGAGGTCTGAGCCGTGGCGGCCGAGCGTCTCACGGTGTCGGTGATCAGCCCGGAGCGCGTCGTCTACGAGGGGCAGGCCGACATGGTCGTCGCCCCGGCGTGGGACGGCGAGGTCGGGATCCTGCGCGGCCACGCGCCGTTCATGGTCCTGCTCGGCGAGGGCGACCTGCGCATCCGCCGCGGCGACGTCGAGGACCGCTTCTGGGTGTCCGGCGGATTCATGCAGGTGATCGACGACGTCGTGACCGTCCTGAGCGAGCGGACCCAGGCGGAGTGAACCCCGTGTCGCCACGGGAGCGGAACGAGCCCGTGGCATGAGGACGCAGTGACGTGATCCGCGAGGCGGCGGGAGTGCGGGCGGATGTCCGCGCTCCCGCCGTCGTTCATTGTCCAGGGGAACGAAAGGGAGAGGAGGACCAGTCATGCGAGTACGCTGGACCGCGCTCCTGGCGAGCTTCGTGCTGCTCGTGCCGGCCTCCGCGGCGGCGCAGGGGATCACCGCATGGGACTCGCCGATCTTCCTGCCGCCACGTCCGGGCGACGATCTGGGCGTCTACCTCATCGATCCTTCGGGCGGCGAATGGGCCCTCGCCGGGATCTGGCGCCAGAGCGGGAACCTGAACCTCGGCGTCCGCGCCGGGATCGCCGACGACGAGGGCGACGACGGGATCTCGGTCCTGTTCGGCGCCGAGTTCTACGGGCCGATCGCACGGTCCGGCCGTGCGTTCCCCCTCGACATCGCGTGGCTCCTCGGCGTCGGCGCGACCGTCGACGACGGGACGTTCCTACGCATCCCGGCCGGGCTCAGCATCGGCCGAGTGTTCGCCTCGGGCGGGCTCGTCTTCCTCCCCTACGTCGTGCCGCGCGTGGGGCTGGACGTCTTCGCCGTGGACGACGAGACCGAAACCGAATTCTCGTTCACGGCGGACCTCGGCGTCGATCTCGAGATCGACCGCTCGTTGCTGCTTCGCTTCGGCGTCGCCCTGGGCGAACACGACGCCATCGGCGTCGGGCTTGCGTGGCGCTGGGGCAGGAGCGTCGCGGCGCGCTGATCGGAGGGATTGGCAACACGTGCGCATCGACCTGCACGTCCATTCGACGGTCTCGGACGGGGCCCTCTCGCCCTCCGACGTGGTCGAGGCCGCCGTGGCGGGGCGCCTCGACATCATCGCCCTTGCCGACCACGACGCGACGGCCGGGATCGCCGAAGCCCGCCGCGCGGCCAAGGGTCGACTCGAGGTCGTGCCGGCCATCGAGGTGTCCAGCACGCACGGCGGCATCGAGATCCACATCCTCGGTTACCTCGTCGACCCGGACCACCCCGGACTCGTCCGCTACGCGGCGCAGGCTCTCGAGCGGCGCGACGAGCGCATGCAGGGGATGATCCGGCGCCTCGAGGACCTGGGCATCAGCATCTCCTACGAGGCAGTGGTCGCCACCGCCGGCACCGGCATGATCGGCCGCCCGCACCTGGCCCGCGCCCTCGTCGAAGCCGGCCACGTGCGCACCGTCCAGGAGGCGTTCGATCGATACCTCGCCGATGGCGGCCCGGCATTCCTGCCGACCGAGCTCCTCACGCCCCGGGAGGCTATCGAACTGATCCACGAGGCGGGTGGGATCGCCGTCTGGGCGCATCCTCCCTTCGAGGTGCTCGAGAAGGAACTCGGCCACTTCGTGGATTGGGGGCTCGAGGGGATCGAGTGCTACCGTCCCATGAACACCGCGAGTCAGACCCGGCGCCTCGAGGCGGCCGCTCGCGCGTACGGCCTCCTCACCACGGGTGGCTCGGATTGGCACGGCGACTGGAACGGCCCCCTCGGCAGCTTTGCCGTGGACCGGCACCGCGTCGCCGCGCTACTGGAGCTGGTGGGGATATAGGGCCGCTCGGTGACGGCCAGCGGCGGCGGGCAGCGGCGTCGCACCGGTCGCCTGGATCCCCGTAGCTCACATCGCCTGGAGGATCGCCCCCTTCAGGTACCCGGTCTCCGGGATCTGGACGATGACGGGATGGTCCGCCGCCTGCCCCCGCGCCTCGATCCAGCGCAGGGGCCGGCCCGCATCCGCGGCCGCGCTCTCCAGCATCTCCCGGAAGAGCGCCTCGTTCACGTGGTACGAGCAGCTGAAGGTGAGGAGGTAGCCGCCGGGTGCGAGCAGGCGCATCGCCCGGAGATTGATCTCCTTGTAGCCTCGTAGCGCAGAGTCGATCGCGGACCGGCGCTTGGCGAACGCCGGCGGGTCGAGGACGACGACGTCGTATTCCGCCCCGGCCTCTTCCTCCTCCCGAAGGAAGTCGAAGACGTTCGCCTCCACGAGCCGGACGTTGTCCAATCCGTTCAGGGCCAGGTTCTCCCGGGCCCGCGCGATCGCCTCCGCCGACGAATCCACGGCGACGACGCTCTCGGCGCCACGGGCCAGGTGAAGCGCGAAGGATCCGTGATAGGCGAAACAGTCCAGCGCGCGGCCCTGGGCGAGCGATCCGGCCCGCAGCCGGTTCTCCCGCTGGTCCAGGAACGCCCCTGTCTTCTGCCCACCGTGGAGACCGGCCAGGTACCTGACCGCGCCCTCCGAGACTTCGACCGCCTCGGGAACGCGGCCCCAGAGCAGCTCGATCGCGCGGGGAAGTCCTTCGTGCTCCCGGACCGGCACGTCGTTTCTCGCCAGGATCCCGGCCGGCGTCATGCGTCGGCGCAACGCATCTACGATCTCGTCCCTGAACGTCTCGAGCCCGGCCGAGAGGAACTGGACGACGAGCACGTCGCCGTAGACGTCGACGATCAGGGACGGCAGCCCGTCCGCCTCGGCGTGGACCAGGCGATACGCGGTCGTGTCCACCGTGAGCGCAGCCCTGTACCTGGCCGCCGCGTCGATGCGCTCCTCCCAGAACTCCGCATCGATCACCCGATCTTCGCTCGTCAGCATGCGGAGCGAGATCGTGGAGGCCGGGCTCCACAGGGCGATCCCAAGGAACCGGCCGCGCGTGTCCTCGACCCGGACGGCTCCGGGCTCGGGACCCGGATCGTCGACCACGTCGCTCCTGTAGATCCAGGGGTGCCCCCTCCACCACCGTGCGGCCCCTCGAGCCGTCACCCGCGCCACACGCATCGCTCCCTCGCTCTCGTTCCAGGCAAGACTCAATCGGTTGGTGCAGCTTCCGCGGCGCCGTGAGCGCCGTGGCTGCCATTGCACTGTGATCGCGACGACCATACTGGTCGGACGCGCCGTCCGCAATCGCGGGGCCGGGCTTTCGGCCGTCTCGGATCCGGGGCCCGGGGCCCGGTGGAGAAGGGATCGATGGAGAAGGGATCGACGGCGGCCGACCCTCTCCGCATGACGGCCAGCGTTTTTCGCGTTTCTGCCGGCCGCGCGATCGGCGGGGGCGAGGGGGGTTGACCGAATAGGGGGCACCCATTATCTTGTAATGCTCGGCGCAACGAGGCGCCAACAATGATGGCGGGAC